>CAYSXM010000198.1:0-7178 GCA_964434905.1 uncultured Pirellulales bacterium
TCTGGGTCACCTGCAGCGCGCTTTGCACCAAGGGGGAACCCACCGCGCCCACGAAGGTCTGGTGGCTTGCATCCGGGGCCAGCACAGAGACTTCGGCCGTCAGGGTCGGCAACCGCGGATCGGGCTCGACCACCAGCGACAGGCGCTCTCCCGCCTCGGCAAAAAACACGAAATCATGAGGGCGGCCCGGATCGACCAAGACATCGGCGTTGTCCAAGCTCGACAGCACCAGGCTGCCTGTCGGCGCGTTCGATTGGAACACCAGCGCCTTGGCCGTCGTCACTTCGCGCAGCCGAATGGCAATTTCGGTGTCGACCACCGATGGCGAATCGTCACCTTGCTCGAACACCAGGTCGCTGCCCATCACCCGTAGCGAGGCCTGCCCCACAAATCCCGCCTCGGCGCGGAATCGTACTCCCAACAGCGCCGCATTCACGTCGGCCAGCGCTCCCCGAAATGCCATTTGTTCCGCCGCGCTGCCGTCGCCCCACATGAATTCGAGCCGCGACAAAATCTCCGGGTGCACGTCCAGTTCCACCTTCCCATGCCTGGCGAACAGCGTGGCGCCGTAGTCGCCGGCGGGCCCGTCCTCGTCTGCCAACGCGATCGCCCGCTCGTTGCGAAAATCGATCGTGGCCCCCTCCCAAGCGTCGACCGTGGTCGGCGCCAACAGTTGCGGTTCATGATTCACCTCGGGGCCCGCGATCGCCACGGCGTGGAAATCGTGCCGGGGGCCGCCAAACCCCGCGTTCCCCCGGTCGTCGGCGTCGATAAATAACCAATCCAGCCCCAAATAACCCACATCGGGCGTATAGCGCACCCCAGCCGCTAGCGTGTTGTTGATTTCGTGTTGTCCCCCGGTTAATCGCAAACCCCGCCCCTCTTGCACCACGCCCGACGCCGCGACCCCGCCAATTGCCGGGGCAGCCAGATCGAGCTGCCCATGCGCCACCCGCAACGACACGGACAACTCTCCGCCGCTGGCATCGGCATCGTGCACGGCCAGCGAACCAATGTTCAGCACTTCATCCGCCGCGCGCCGCACGCTCCGCTCGGGCGCCTGGATCCGCGGCGCCCCGTTCACATGATTCACGCCGATCGACACCCGGGTCGTCGCGGACGGTGCACTGCTGGCCGCGGCACGCACTGTGGTCAGCGTCAGCGTGACCACCCCGCTAAACCCGTCGGGGGGCAAATACTCCAGCCCTTCGAGCGCAGCGCTGATTTGCTCCGGAGTGCCCGTCACGCTCAGCGAGGAACTTCCCTGGACCGAACCCGCCAAACGCACTTGACCCAAGGCCACTTCCAACGTGGTCACATCCCCCGCGGCTCCGCCGCCAAAATCGACGACACGTATCGCGTTCCGCAGGGCGCTGCTGAAGGTGTAAGGCGTTTGATACGGCGTGGCATGGCCCGGGCGCACCAGGTGGCGCGGCGCGTCGCCGCGCACGATGGGCCAGGCAAACCACGCCGGCTCCGACGCCGCGGACCACGGTTGATCGTCGATCAAGATCGAAAGTCGGCTATCGTGGATGTATTCGGCCGGGGGTTGCCAAACCAGGCCACCGGCGGCTGCCAATGTCGCGCGCAGCGCCCTGGGGCGCGCCACCACATTCAACCAGGCCGTGCCATTGCCCTCGACTTCTTCCGCCACCAGGCCTCCGGGCACGTCGGTTCTTAGCAATGCGACGCCTTGTTCGGCAGAGAAACGCACCGCGACCGGCGTGTCCCAGCCGTCGGGATCCCACACCTCGAGCCCCACCAGGGCCGCCGCGCCCGTGGCGGGCACCGCGAACTCGTCGTGCGCCACGCGCGCCGAACCCAGCGCGTTGGCGTGCCCCACGCGAAGGACCAGGTCGTCCACTTGCTGGGGCGCGCCAAACTCGATCGAAGCCGTGCTCACCCGCAGCCGCACTGTGCCGCGAAACCCGGTCGCCGGGGAGAACTCCAACCCCTCGAGGGCCCCCTCGACCGCGCTCGGAGAACCCGTGAACACCAATAAACTGGATGTACTCTCGGGCAACACGTCGATTCCCGCCGTCGAACCCAGCGCCAGGCTGCCGCTCGTCACTTCGAGCGAAGCACGGATTGTGGTGGCCGCGCCCGGCGCAATCCTGAGAGCGTTCGTCGATGGCAATTGCCCGCTGAACACCAATGGTTGATCGGTTTCCACCGCTTGTGTGTCGGGCAAGATCGGCAGCGGATCGTCTGTCACGGTCAACAACAAGGCGCGATCCGCGTAGCGAATTCCTCCCCGGCCCGCGAAGCCTGTATCGGTTAGGTGCAACCGCAGTTGGTCTGGGCCTGCATAGCCCGCCGCCGGATGGTAAGTCAGGCCGTTGGCTACATCCCAGGTCTGATTCATGGCCGCCACAGGCGCCGTAATCGTCACCGAATTCGTGCCCTGGCCGACCACCTGCGCGGCGCTTAACCCACCTGGCACGTCGGTCAGCACCTCCAAGCTGCCGTGCTGCGCCGACAGTGTGAGCACCAACGCGGCCTCGCCCGATTCCTGATCGGCAATCGTCAGCCCCCGCACAGCCTGTGCCTGACCCGGTTGCACCGCCAGCCGCGCACTGGCGACGCGCAACACCGGTGCCGTGTTGTCGTGATCGACCGCGATCGGCAGGTGGCGGGTAGACGATTGCGCCCCACCGTCACCAGAATTCCCCTGGTCATCGGCCATCAAGATCAACACGTCGACGCCCGAGAAGTTGGCCGCCGCTTGATAACGCAAGCCCGCCAGCGCCAGGTTCACGTCGTCGACCGCGCCCACAAGCTCGACCGTCGACGTCTGATTGCCGGTCACGGTCAGGCCCTGGGTTGTGCCGACTGTCAGGCTGCCGTGGCTCACCTCGAGTTCGACCAAAATGTCCGCGGCGGCGGCGTCTGGGTCGCTGACCGAAATCGGGTACGCGTTGGCTTGGCCGGCCGGCGCAAACACCAATTCGCTCTCTCGCTCAATGCCCTGGGGCGAGGGAATCGTCCAGGCAGGTGGTTGATTGATCGACAGCAGCCGCCGTTCTTCCAGTGTTTCAAAACCGCGAGCCCCCGCCGCACCGTAAAAAACCCCCTCCGCTCGGCGGCGTGCCCCCTGTGCACCGTGAAATGCCCCGATTGCACGGCGAAATACCCCGCCCGCACGGCGTACAAGGTTTTCCACTGAGAGGATGTCAGTTCGCTTTCGGAGGTGCGAGTGCCGCATGTGGCCGAGCTTTTCTGTCTGCCGAACGGCTGCCCACCGCGCAGTTCATCCACGACCAGGCGCAATCGTCAGTGCCGCCAAGGCCCGCCGGCGCAGCGCGCACCGGTGCACTGGACGTCTCCGCAAGATGCAACGCCCCCTACAACGCACCCACCGTGGCCAGCGATCTCCTCCGGTGCGCAGGCCTCGCCTGGCAGTCACGCGGCCCGGTTTCGCGGAGCCGCACACGCCTACAGCAGGCGCGCGCCACCGCGAATACTTGGCCGCATGGGGCCCAGCGGTTCCCGCCCGAGGATATCACTCGGCGGACGTGCGGTCGTGAACATAACTGCGCTTCGAGCGCGCTCGGATGGCGCCGGCAGTCCAGAACCCCACGAGCCGCCCAGCCAACAAGGTTCCGCACTTCCGACAAACCTGAAGCCGCTGGCCCGATGTGCCAGGCGAACCCCAGGGGTTTCCGCACCAAACGCGGATCATAGCCATCGATTGCGAAAGTTCAACAAGAAACTGGGCCGCAAAATGTTACGCGCATTCGGCTCGCAACGTGGCCATCGCCGCGCCCCCCTCGACGGCCAGCCCCCCACCGTGTTCCACGCCCCTCGCCCAGACACGCTCCGCCACACAGGTCAGAACCACCCCATCCAGAATGACGGAATATCCCAATCAACATGGATTGACATGTCGGTATATTCCGATATATATGACAGTAAGGAGGGCCGAGATGGCGACCAAGAAAGCAAAACACCCTGCCCGGCCGGCTTCGCGGCAGATGTCTCTTGCCGCCCTGGAACAGGCCGCCGAATGCCTGAAAACGCTCGCCCATCCGCAGCGATTGCAAATCGTCCAGTTGTTGCTCGCCGGACGCTACACCGTGGGCGAAATCGCACAGCACTGTGGCATTCCCAGCCACATGGCATCGGAACACCTCCGACTCATGCAACGCTGTGGGCTCTTGGCCAATCAGAAAGAGGGCCGCAAGGCGTATTACCAAGTGACCGAATTGCACCTGGCCGACCTGCTCGCGTGCATCGAAGCCAGGTTTGGTCGGTAGTCGTTCTGCTGTGGTCCGTTTCCGAGTTCCGCGCGAACCAAAGCCGGCGCGGCTACCACCGTCCAAGGAGGCCAGACATGACGATCGAAACCATTTCGCCCCGGCAACTTGCCGAACGTTGCCCAGCAGGCAGTTCGTTCGACCTGATCGATGTGCGCACCCCGGTCGAATTCCGCGAAGTCCATGTCGACGGCGCGCGGAATGTGCCGCTGTCCACGCTCGACCCCGCCCTGCTGATCCAAAATCGACGCGCCGCCGTCAGCGAGCCGATCTACCTGCTTTGTCGATCCGGCGGAAGAGGCCAACAGGCTTGCCAGAAGTTGATCCAGGCAGGGTTCCCCCACGTGGTCAATGTCGAAGGAGGAACCTTGGCCTGTATCGAAGCGGGGTTGCCCGTCGTGCGCGGGGCCCCAGCGGTTTCGCTCGAACGCCAGGTACGCATCGTGGCCGGCGCGCTCGTGCTACTGGGGACTACGCTGGGCTGGCTGGTACATCCCGCCTGGAGCGGACTATCGGCATTTGTCGGCGCAGGGCTGCTCGTCGCTGGGTTGACCGATACCTGCGCCATGGGCCTGCTGTTGGCCCGCATGCCCTGGAACCAGTTACCCCAGAAGGCCGCGTCGTGTAACGCGCGCTAAAGCCGCGCGGAGCGGTGCTCCGCACTGGGCAAGGTTGAAAAATACCAGGATGACATTTTTTTCCACGGACTGTTTGGTCGCAAAGAGTCGCGGGGGCTGTGGCCGCCAAGCAAACCGCGCCGCGACCGTGCGGCGTGTCGTGCGTCGACTTGAGTCGAATCTAGCGGAGTAGGATCATGAGACTGTTCATTGTGGGTGGTGTCGCTGGCGGAGCATCGGCGGCGGCGCGGGCACGCCGGCTGTCGGAAACCGCGGAAATCGTCCTCTTCGAACGCGGCCCCGACGTCTCGTTCGCCAACTGTGGTCTGCCGTATTACCTGGGTGGCCAGATCGTCGAGCGGAAGAAACTGTTGGTCACCAATCCCGAGCTCTTGCGTCAGCGCTTTCGGCTCGATCTGCGTACGCAGACCTCGGTCGAGGCAATCCATCGCGACGTGAAGACCATTCGAGTTCGCGATTTGACCACCGGGCGAACCTCTGAAGAACACTACGACAAGCTGATCCTGGCCCCCGGCGCCGCACCACTGCGGCCCCCGCTGCCAGGTATCGAGTTGCCCGGCATCCATACGCTGCGAAACCTGCGCGACGTCGACTGTATTCAGGCCAGCGTCGACCAAGGAGTGCGGCAAGCCGTTTTGTTGGGCGGGGGGTTCATCAGCTTGGAACTAGCCGAGGGTTTTGCGCGGCGCGGCATCGCCACCACCATCGTCGAACGCGGCAACCAAATTCTGGCGCCCTTCGATGCGGAAATGACCACCCCGCTGGTGCGGCATCTGGCCTCCCACGGCGTCTCGCTCCTGCTGGGCCAATCGGCCGATGCCTTCGAGCAAACCGCCACGGGGCTCGAAGTCTGCTTGAACTCGGGCCAACGCCTGCCGGCTCAACTGGTCGTCGTCGGGATCGGTGTACGCCCGGAAAACAACCTGGCGGTCGACGCCGGACTGCAGGTTGGCCCGCGCGGCGGCATCCAAGTGAACGAGTACTTGCAAACCAGCGACCCCGACATTTTTGCGGTCGGCGACGCCATTGAAGTCCAGGATGTTGTGTTAGGAGGCGCTACCCAGGTACCGCTCGCCGGCCCGGCCAATCGCCAGGGAAGAATCGCCGCCGACAACGCCTGCGGTCGCGCTGTGAAATATCGCGGAACGCAGGGAACCGCCATCTTGGGCTTCTTCGAATGCACCGCCGCACTGACCGGGGCCTCGGAAAAAAGCTTACGGCGCGCCGGCGTTCCCTTCCGCAAGGTTTATGTCCATCCGTTGCACCACGCAGGCTATTACCCCGGCGCCGAGCAAATGACCATCAAGCTGTTGTTCCAGCCAGAAACCGGCAAGCTGCTGGGCGCACAGGCGGTCGGCGGGGCCGGGGTCGATAAACGCATCGACGTGTTGGCCGTGGCCATTGGCGCCGGGCTGACCGTGTTCGACCTGGAACATTTGGAACTCTGCTACGCCCCCCAGTTCGGCTCGGCCAAGGACCCCGTCAACATGGCAGGCTTCGTAGCCAGCGGGCTGCTCCGTGGCGACCATCCACAACGCGACGTGGAAGAGGTGCTGGCCAGTTCCCAACAGCCAGAAACATTCTTGATCGATGTACGCTCGCCCGCGGAGTTTTCCGCAGGCAGCATTCCGGGCGCGGTCAACCTTCCGATCGACGACCTGCGAGCGCGGCTCGACGAGTGCCCCCGCGACCGGCCGATTGCCGTATTTTGCCAGGTCGGCCAACGCGGCTACCTGGCCACGCGGATTCTGCTACAGGCAGGCTACCGCGTGTCGAACATCGGCGGTGGGTTCCAAACCTATCAACTCTTTCATCCCCCACAAACCTGAACGACGCGTGACCGTGGATGACTCATGAATTTCGTCGCGAGGGCGTGAAACGTCTTAACCCCACGTCAATGACGGGGGGTTGTGTTGGCGGGCGTTGACTTTTGAGTCTTATAGTCTTGTAGACCACCTTATTCACTCGTTCTGGGTGCCGCCGGCTTTGCCAGTGCTCTCGAGCGTATCGGTGAATGCGTGAGCCAGGGGCAATCGCGGCAGACACGACACGTTCGATTCCGCAGCAGAAGCCTCATGAACAAATCAGGCTAATGGGTGCCTTCTGGTGGCCACCACTGGCTTGGCCGAATACGATCCCATTTGTCGAGTGTCCCTGTTACCCCTCCGCAGTAGGCACTCCATGAAGATCGCGAATCCTGATCTGCCCAGCGTCGCCTAGTGCTTTGTTACACCAAGAATTTGGGGTGACGAAGCACGACCGCCCAACACGTAAGTGGTTGGGC
>CAYSXM010000199.1:0-7138 GCA_964434905.1 uncultured Pirellulales bacterium
GCCAGGAACTCAGCGGGTTGTCCCCTGCCACTCTGGAGCAGCCCGATGAGCTGGACCAGCCTGGTGATACGCTCGGGTTTCATGATGCACAGTCGAGGTGGGTTGCTCGTAGGCGACGGTCCGGGCCCCGCCCGAAACCCAGCCGCGGCTAGCGGTCGCCGCCGTAGCAGCGGGGCTGGCTTGTGGCCCGCCAAGTCCCAGACTACCCCAAACAAAGGGCGCCGTCCGCTGCGGCCCCGCGGCGGCACGAGCGTCGGGCGTGGGAACCGGCGGCGCCGGTCGCTGGGCGCTGGGCTCGGGCAGCGAGTTCAGGTCGGGGTCGGCTGGTGGCGGTTGCGGTACCGTTTCTCCGGTCGGTTGGCCTGGGCGTGCGTCGCGAGTGGGCGCCGCTGGTCCGGGTTGGCCGGCCGTGCGGTACTGGTGTTGTGATAGCGGTCCCCGGCTGAACACATAGGGCCGAGTGAAACCGTAATCTACCGGGTGCGCGGAGTCGCGTTCGCGACCACGTTTTTGCGCGTCGAAGTAGGCCTTGCCGGGCCACGGGCCTTCAGCCAGGTACACGCCATTGTATTCCAGCAGCGAACCCTTGACAAAATGAATGAAGGCGAGGTTTTTGTTGTATTCCACTAGCGCTCGGTGGTACTGGCTCTCGGCATCAGCCAAGCGGCGCTGTGCGTCGAGCAATAGATCGAGCGTGACCTGGCCCACGTCGTAGGCCGCCCGGACTGCCTCGACCTGTCGCTTGGCGGCAATCCGGCGGTTGAAGTTGTCTTGGGCCGAGGTATAGTCTGCTTCTAGTTGGCGAAGTGCATTGCTGAGCTGGTGCGACAATTCCAGTTCCTGATCTTGCAGCACCGAGCGGTCGCGAGCCAGGCTGAGCTGTGCATTGCGCACGCCGGCCAACGCCTGGCGGAAACCGATGGGAATTGTCAACTGGCCACCCATTTGCCATTCCTGGAAGTCGCCGCTGGTCAGGTTCTGGAAAGCGTTGTCGAAGCGATTGACCGAGCGATCGCTGCGGATGAAGTCGTCGCCAAATCCTAACCAGCGATAGCGTCCCACGGCGTCGAGGCGGGGCAACAGAAAGTTGCGAGCCGCCACGAGTTCCATTTCGCGGCGCTTCACTTGCCATTTCTGTCGACGAAGCTCGGCGCTGCGGCTTAGTGCTTCGTTGTGCAGTTCGAACCAATCGAAATTCACTTTGGCGGTAGTTGGTTCTTCTGAAGGTCGAATCAGCCGACCATCTGTGGTAGCGAGTCCCATCATTCGCCGTAGTTCGCTCTCATTTTTGTATAGCACGTTTAACGCTCGATGGACCTGTTCCACGAAAAGATAGTATTGCTCGCGCGACTGGGCTTCCTCGGCGGCGCGTCCGCCTTCGGCCCCGGTTTGATACAAGGCATATACCCGGCGCCAGGTCGACAGCGCGCTGTCGCGCCCGGCGATCAAGGCATCCAAGTTTCGATAGGCGTAGTACAGGTCCCAGTACGCCTTTTCGACGTCCATTACAAGGTTTCGTATTCCCGTCTCGAACTCAGAAAGGGCAATGTCGGTGTTGATGCGTGCCAGGACTACGCCGTTGCCGAAGCCAAACGTGAACGAGCCCGGCGACGCATTGGGCCCCGCGATGCGGTTGAACTGCACGCCGGCCCCCTGCAACAACGGGTGCCGGAATTCGGCCTCAAAATTCGTGTTCCACGAACTGGGGAACAGGTTCGAGGGGTTGTTGTTGAAGTCGTAGCGAGTGTTGTTGCGCAAGAAGAACGTACCGCCCGTCGCGGCCGTCTTGCGGATTTCCGATTGAAAGGTTCCCAAGTCCTGCTGCAGGGTGGGGGCCAGGAACGAAGTGAACACCCCGGTCAGATTCACAGGGCGATCGTTGCGTTCCCAGAACATGCTGGTAGAAAACTGGGCGTCGAAGGCACTGAGCGCCCCCTCGACACCGGTCCGCGGGTTACTCTCTTCGATGGCCGGATCGTAAATGGTTGGAAATGACCTGGGTGATGACAACAAGCCCGCATTGAGGTTGTCTACGGACGTTGCGCCGAGTCTGCGCATAACCTTGCTGTTGTTGAGCGAATTCTGCACCGCTTCTTCCAGTGTCAGGTCCCAGATATCGTGCGTGTCGGTGTTCCGCACGGTGAGCGGGGCCATGGCACCCGAAACCTCGGCCAGCGTATTGGTTTCGACGTCGGGGTATTCCACCTCGGTGGCCACGTCGCGATAGTGGGCCATGTCGCCGTTCTCGAAAAAGTAGAACGGACGGCTGGGGTGACACCCCGTCGTTGCCAACGCACAGAGGCTGAGGGCGACCCCGAGACGGTGGAAGTGCCGGCTCATAGATTCGAGTTCCTGAAAGGGGATCCGAGGTCCACCAAGCGTGCGGACCGGGCCGAACCGAATTGGCCAAGTAAACGATGTACCGGCGAAAGCGCCGCCCATACCGCTTGCCTGGCAACCCGGCTTCCCCCCAGAAACCCGGTCGAAGGACCACAGCCCAGTGGCTGTAGCCCGATCGTTCCGTCACCGCCAAGGCGCGACGGAACAATCGGCAGACCAGGTATCGACACCCTAACCGGCAAACTTCCGGGAATCTTTGTAATCGGCAGACTTAGCGCAGGAAGAACAGCCTGCCCAGAACACCTGGTTTTCCAGGCGTGCGGCCTCTGCCCTGGCTTGCACTGAACGAAGTTGAGCCAGAATTCCTAGCTTGCCACGCCTGCGTGAGCGCGACCGCACAGTTCCACCAGGTCGTCTACCGCCTGGTGGATAGCGACTACGTCGACGCTTGCTTTGGCGCTGGCCTCGAGCCGGGCTGCAAACGGGGTGAGTTGGTCGAAACCGTAGCTTCCGGCCGCGCCTTTGAGCTGGTGTGCCGTGCGCGACAGGGCTTCCCAATCGGCTGCCTGGCATTGTTCCAGCAAGGTGGCCACGCGCTGTGGCATTTCGTCGACAAACATGGTCACCAATTCACCGAGGTCGGGATCGTCGCCGAACGAGGAATACAAGGCAGCCGGCAGCGTGTCGGTTTGCGCCATGGTAAGTACCGCTCCTGGGGTGGCTGCCGCCCAGCAGGTGACAGCGAGTTGGAAAAAATTTGGCGATTTCCCGGCTTTCAAAACTTTAGGTCAATCTCGACCTTGCAACCCGTCGGCGACGCGAAAACTTGTGCGCCGGCAAAGTGCGGTGAGTGCGACCAGGCAGAGGGGTCAATCGCCCCGCCAAGCGTCCTGCCACGCAATATCCGGAGCAATTCCGACAATCGGCGCCACGCGAACCAACGGCGCGTTAGCCAGGAAGGCAGGCCAACCACAGTTGCCCGCGTCGTTCCCGGGGTGACCTATCCTTGGCCGTGTGCCTTGCTGCTGGGCGGCGGCAATTCGGGCAATTTATCGCGGAGTGCCTGTGCCATGCCGGTCGAACGCGTCTTGTTACATGTCGACGACGATCCGCAAATAACGCGGCTGGTGCAGGCTAGGCTGAAGCCGCGCGGGTTTCGCAGCGTGCCGCTGAACGACCCCAGCCAGTGCTTGCCTACGCTGCGCGATCAGCACATCCGCGCGGTGCTGTTGGATATCGATATGCCAGGTATTTCCGGCCTGGAGCTGCTGCAACGCATCAAGCACGAGGACGGCGGCGTGCAGGTGGTAATGCTGACCGGATTGGTCACCATGTCGACCGTATTGCAGTCGTTGCGCTGGGGCGCCGAGGCGTGCTTGTTCAAGCCGGTGAATAACGTCGATGTATTGGCCGAGGCGCTGGACCGCACCTTCGCCAAACTCGACGCCTGGTGGAACACGCTGGAAGAACTGCGAATTCGCCGACAGCTCGAAACCGCGAACCGCGACTTGCAACCTGCGACCGCAAACAAGTGAATTGCCCAGTATGACCAACAATCCGGCCCTGGAATCGCGAGAGCTACTCGAAGGGTTCGCCGAAGAGGCGTTGTCGAGCCTGCGCGAATTGCCCGTGCAGTTGGAAGGCTATCTGGCGCAACCCCAGGAAGCCGAACCGCTCAACGCGGTGTTTCGGGTGGTTCATTCGATCAAGGGTAACGCGGGATTCTTTGGTTTCACGGCCATCAAGACCTTTGCACACGCCGTGGAAAATGCCTTGGACGACGTGCGGAAACAAAAGGTTAAGTTGACCGCCGAGTTGGCGCGGGCATTCGTCGAATCGTTCGATCAATTGGAAGGCCTGGTCAACGGCACGCTCGACGGAGCCGACACCCAGCAGCTCGACCCGACGCAGCAGGCGTTGTTAGCGCGCGTGGCGGAACTGGCCACCGAGTCGGCGCCCGACACTCCGGAATCGCGCATTGCCGCGCAGCTCACGCAATTAGCCGAAGCAATCGCCGAGCTCGACGCCAGCGATGCGCCCCGTGTGGCCCAGCGGGCCGAGGCCATGGCAGAGCAGTGCCGCCAGGGCCGCATGGGCGATCCACTCGACAGGGAGCCAGAGGGCCATGCCGAGGCGGCTACGGCGAGCCCCAACGCATTGTCGCTGGCGACCGCTGAATTCCGCGCCGGTGAGCGCGACTGGACGCCGCTGGTGCGTCCCACGCTCGAGGTGTTCCTGGCCATGTCGCAGGGGCGATTCGACGCCCCGTTGGCGCAGGCGTTCCTCGCCGCCGCCGACCAACTGGCGGCCGAAGCGGAACAAGCCGGGTTGGTTCCGCTGGCCACCGCGGCGACCGCCGCGCGGGCCGACTTCGCCAAAATTTACCAGAGCCCCTTGGGCATGGATGCCACGCTGCTGTCGATCGTGTGGGATCACCTGTGCCCCGAGTATGTGAAGCTGTCGGGCGGCGCCCCCGGGCCGGTGCCCGCGCCCACCCCGGCGACGACCGCGGCCGAGCTCGCCCCCGGCGGGGCAACGCCCCAGACGGCGTCCCAGACAGCGGCCGGCGAACCGGCCCAGGCGGCCGGGGGCAGCGACGACAAGCACAGCAACCGCACGCGGTTCGTGCGCGTCAAGGAAGATCGCCTCGACGAATTCCGAGGGCACGTCTCGAGCCTGTTCATCACCTGCGAGTTGCTCAAAGATTTGCACTCGCGATTTACCCGGGGCGAAACGCTGGGGTTGTTGGTCGATGAAATGCGGCAGGTGAACTACACGCTGGCCGCTCAGACTCAGAAGTTGCAGTCGTCGGTCGTGGCGCTACAGCAGGTTTCCGTATCAGGCCTGTTTGCCAAGTTTCCGCGGATGGCGCGGACCTTGGCCACGCAATTGGGCAAGCAAATCGACGTGCACCTGGTGGGCGAGGAAACCGAGGTCGACAAATCGTTAGTGGAAGATCTCGACGCGCCGCTGACGCACATGATTCGCAATGTGGTTGACCATGGCATCGAGCCCCCGGCCGAACGCACCCAACGCGGCGCGAGCGCGTCGGGCAATTTGTGGCTGCGCGCGGAAGCGACGCGAACCCACGTGATCATCACCGTGCAGGACGATGGCCGGGGTATTGACCCGGTGCGGTTGAAGGCCAAGTCGGTGGCCAAGGGGGCCTTGACCCAGGCTCAGGCCGACGCGATGAGCGACGAGGAGGCCGTGGGCCTGATCTTCGCCCCGGGATTCTCGACGGCGGAAAAAATCTCGGAGGTTTCCGGGCGCGGGGTGGGGCTCGACGTGGTTCGCACCAAGATCCGCGAACACAACGGCGAGGTTACCGTGCGCTCCGCGGTCGGTGAAGGGACCACGTTTCGCCTTGAAATCCCTCTGCGCCAGGCGGTGGTGGTCACCGACGGCCTGATGATTCGCCACGCTCAGCAAGCATTCGTCATTCCCTTTGAGCATGTTCGCGAGATCGCGGAACTCGGGCCCACGGACCTTTCGCCGGTCCAGGGCAGTCAGGTTGCCACGATCCGCGGCGTTTCCTACGACGCGGTCCCCATGGGCCGAATTCTTGATCTGCCGGATCACCCCCCGAACGACTCGACGCGCCTGGCGGTGTTGGTCGAATCAAAACTCGGCAAACTGTGTCTGCTAGTCGATGCCGTAACCGGTCACCGGCAGGTGGTGGTCAACAGTGTGGCCGACTTGCTGCCCGGACTCGACTACTTGTCCGGAGTAGCTCAACTAGGGGGCGGCCACTTGGCGCTTGTGTTGTCGGTCGAGGAATTGATCCGTCGTTTGTTGTCTCGAGCCGGCGTCGATCACTGCCGCGATCAAACTCGCTAGCCACCCAGGGCTGTGCTCGCGGCAGTTTCTCCGACACGTGCGGCGCCCCGCCAAGGGGATTCTCCCCCGGGTTTTTCCCTGAGGCCCCCCCGCCTGGGTTGGCCAACGGCTGCAGTTGGCGGACATCGTAACTCGTTGCAGCCGAAATTCTTAGGCTGTGCGGCCACGGGCTGTTACCTGCGGGGAAACGTTACCGTCGGTGCGGTCGTCGGCATCGTTATAGCGTGCCTAAAGCGAAAAACGGCCCGGAACGCTAAGGCGGCTGGAATCGCGCGTCGATACCAATTGCGTCCCTTTGCTCTCCCCCGTGTCCCTCCCCCCCTCACCTTTTTCCCCAAACGGTAAGGAACGCTCCCCATGAAGAATCGGATTTTGTTTGGCGGCCTGATGGCTGCGGTGTTGGTGGTGCTCGGCAGCGCGAACAGCGCGCAAGCCGGCTTGTTCCGTCGCGGCTGTTGCGCTCCGTCGTGCTGCGAGGTTTCGTGCTGCGAACCGGCTTGCGGCGCAGCGGCTTGCTGCGAAGCGAGCTGCGGTGCGGCCGCCTGCGATTCGTGCTGCGAAGCAAGCTGCGGTGCTGCCGCTTGCGATTCGTGCTGCGATAGCTGCTGCGATTCGTGCTGTGATAGCTGCTGCGACCCCTGCTGCGATCCTTGCTGCCGTCGGGTAGGCCCGCTGCGCCGCCTGTTGGCCCGCATTCGCTGCTGCCGTTCTTGCTGCGATAGCTGCTGCGACACTTGCTGCGACAGCTGCTGCGAATCGAGCTGTGGCTGCGAGACGAGCTGTGGCTGCGGCTACTAGTTCATCTGTTTGCTGGCTCGGGTGACTCGCTCGCCCTATGCTAACGAATGTCGACGGCCCTCCGGGTGCAACCGGGGGGCCGTTGGCGTTTGCGGGTGCCGCGTCGGGAACCGTGGTGAGCATTTCTGCTTGGGTGCTGCCCAGACGAGGCTGCGCGGTT
>CAYSXM010000200.1:0-7133 GCA_964434905.1 uncultured Pirellulales bacterium
TAGCGACGCGGCTAGTTGATAATAGTCTTGCGTGGTGATCGGATCGAACTTGTGATCGTGGCAGCGCGCGCAGCCCACCGTTAGCCCCAACAGCGCCTGCGAGACGTTGACCACGAAATCGTCGAGTTCGTCGGCCCGATCGCGCTTGCGCTCCAGCTCGCTGCCGTTGCCCACGTCGTTGTTGGGGCCAGTGACCAAGAAACCCGTGGCCACCAAGGCCGCGGGGCTATCGGGTTCCAGCACGTCGCCAGCCAATTGCAGCCGCACGAACTGGTCGTAGGGCATGTCGTGCTGCAATGCCTCGACGACCCAGTCGCGATAGCGCCAAGCGTGGTCGCGTAGCCGGTCACGCTCGTAGCCCTTGCTCTCGCTGAAGCGAACCACGTCGAGCCAGTGCCGTGCCCACCGCTCGGCATGGTGGGGCGATACCAACAAGGTCTCGACCAGGTGCTCATACGCGTCGGGGCGCGCGTCGGCCAAAAAACCTGCCACCTGTTCCGGATCGGGTGGCAGGCCGGTCAAGTCGTTCGACAACCGGCGGACCAAGTCGGCACCACCGGCGGGCGCGGAAATTGTCAGTCCCGCGCTTTCCAGGCGGGCCAGGATAAACGCATCGATCGGCGTCCGTACCAGCTCGGCCGCACGCACCACGGGGACCGGCGGACGCACCACCGGCTGCAGCGACCACCAGTCGAGGCCGGCACGCTGGTGGGTCGAGAGTTCGAAGGCGGACAATACTCGCCCCGCGGGCCAGGCGGCACCCGCGTCGATCCACGACACGAGTGCGGCCAATTCATCTGGATGCACCTGGTCGTGGGCTTGTTCTGGCGGCATTTCTCCGGCTGCGATACGTGCCACCAACGGGCTGTTGCCAGCATCGCCGGCAATCCAGGCGGGGCCACTTTCGCCCCCTGGCACGGCCATCGCGGCGTCGGGGGTAGGGTTTGCCGGCAATCGAGTTAGATCGAGCTTGCCAGCCAAGGTGCCGGCGTTGTGACACCCCAAACAGTGCCGGATAATCACCGGCGCCACGCGGCGCTCGAAGACGACGGTCGCATCCGCCGCGTCGGGCGTTGCGTCCGCAGTGTCCCCAGCCGCCTTGTCCGCCGGTTCTGGTTGCAATATCGCTGCAGGTGGCTGGGCCCAGACACTGCTACCGGCCAGCCAGGCGACCACCAAGACCGAGAAAAACCCAGCCAGTGCTGGCATCGGGCGCGAGGGGCCTCGTTGTGTGGCTTGGGCCCGGCGGAAAAAATCGAAGAGCCGCATGGCGCACCAGTAAATCCCAAAATCCCAAAGATTACGATTCCCCGAGCAGTCAGTTTAAAAGTGCCATCGCGGCATTTTTCAACCTCGCCATTTTGCCATCGCGTCCAGACGATGACGCTGGCGCGTCGAATTCTTCAACGGGCGGCCAGGCTGCTGCGACCAGCGCGGGGGAACGGTTGAACACTGGGGAGTAGTACCACGAAGCTGGCGTGAACAACGGATGGCCAAGCACTGAGTTCAGCGGCCGCACCTCGCGCCGGGCGTGCTAAGTGCATGATACCAGTATTGGCGCGTCGGAGCGCGCCGTCGAAGGCTGCTGCCAGCCACTCGGCATCGCTCGACTGCGAATGGGCACCACTTGACGCAAGCATATTGCGGAGTGCTATTTGCGTCGCAGGAACCGTGCAGACCGCGCCGCCCTCCGGCTTGGCCACGATTGAGTTGCCGACCGACGGGCCGGCTCCAGGGAGACCTGATAGAAAAGCGGTGGCTGTTGGGACTTGTCCGCAAGCCGGTCGTTTCTTAGATTGAGGGGCTTCCCGCGGCCCCTGGCGGCCACCTCCCCTGGTGGGTGGGTCGGCGGCTTTTTGGTCGAGGCACCGGACATTCCCCCCCACGGTGCCAGATAGGGCTGCTTCGAGCCGCGCACGGTCCGCGTGGTATGGCAGAGGTCTCCAGACGCGACGAGTAGTGAAATGGCCAAGAGCAAAAAGAAGGTCGAAACCGTGTTCCTCGTGTGCGAGGAGACGGGTGACTACAACTACACGCTTCGTCGCAAGTCGGGGGGCGAGAAGCTGAAACTCAAGAAGTACAGCCCCCGGCTGCGTCGGCGCTCGCTGCACGTCGAAAAGAAAAAGTAGCCCGAGTCGATCCCAGGGGCTGACATTCCGTCGGGCTGCTGACAAGCCGTTGCAAAATGCCCTCGTGGCAGTTTTCGCACCTCGCCAAGTGCGGCATGCGTGCCGCGGAGCGGTTACGACAAACGGCGTTGGGGCGCTGTTTTCTTGGCGCGCGAGGACCGTTTCGCCTTGGCTTTCGGGCGGCGCGCCTTGGACTTCGGCGCAACCGACCGACGTTGGGTCGTGCGGGGCGATGTCCGCTCGCCGCCGAGCGACACGAACGCGATCGACGTTTCGATCAGGTCGTGAAACCGTGGCAGGTCGCACGGGTCAATCACCAGCGCCAGCCACTGGCGCATGACGGACATGCCGTAGGGTCGGAACGGGTGGCAGTTGTCTCGCCCCACGCGCTCGGCCACTAATTCGGCAGGCAGCTTCAGCGAGATCCCCGGTCCGTAAACGCTGGCGAACAGTTTTTTCCCCACGGCGAACGAGGGGAATCCGAACATTTTGCAAGGTGCGACACGCGCGTCTCGGGCCAGGTACTCGGTCAATGCAACAAACAGCTCGGGGCGAAACTTCGGATCGGGGGCCTGCGCCGGGCGGCGTGAACCGGCGCCGGGTGCGGCAGGCACAGCGAGCGTTCGCACGTGGGGGGGCTTTTTCTTCTTTGCCATGGCAAGGTTCCAGCGGCGGGCAGGCAGTTCACATGCCGCGCGCGGTGCGCGCGAGTTCTAATAATGCGTCGGCCAACAAATCGACTTCGGCCGGCGTGTTGTAGTGTGCAAAGCTGGCGCGCACTGTGGCCGCCGCGCCGAGCGCCTCGTGCGCGGGCTGCGCGCAGTGGAAGCCGCTGCGAACACAGATCAGATGGCGATTCGACAGCAACCGTGCCACGGCGTGCGCTTCGAGGTTCGCCAATTGAAAGGTGACTGACGCACCCCGCGCCGCGGGATTGGTGGGTCCCAGCAGCCGCAACCCCGGTACCTGGGCCAACCGTTCCATGGCCCGGGCGGTCAGTGCTTGGGTGTGCGCGTGCACCGCGTCAAGACCCAAGTCCTCGAGAAACTGGCACGCGGCAGCCAGCCCCAGCGCACCTTCGATGTGAGGCGTGCCTGCTTCGAACCGCTGGGGAGGAGGACGGAGCGAGAATTGCGAAGCGTGGACTTCGTCGACCATCGCGCCCCCCAGCAGGTGCGGTTTCAGACGAGCCAGTTCGGTGGCTTGTCCCCACAGCACGCCCAGGCCCGACGGGCCCCCCAGCTTGTGCGCGGAAAATGCCAGGAAGTCGGCTCCCAACTCCGACACGCGCGTGGTTTGATGAGCCACCGATTGACTGGCGTCGAGCACGACCAGCGCGTCGCGTCGTCGGGCGGCGCTGACGATTTCAGCCACCGGTTGTACCGCTCCCAAGGCGTTGGAAACGGTGGCCGAACTGACTACCGTCGGAACGCGAGTATCCAGACGCTCCGCCAGATCTGTGAGATCGATGCGTCCGTCGGGCAGCAGCCCCACCAATTCGACCGCTCCCCCGGCCTGCCACGGAATCAGGTTGCTATGATGCTCGCCCAGGCAGACCAGAGCGCGCCGGGCGGGCTGCAAGCCATGCGCCACGAGGTTCAGGCTGTCGGTGCAGTTCCGCGTGAAGACGATTTCGCGTGCGTCGGCTCCCAAGAACGCAGCCACGGTCCGGCGCGACTCCTCGAAGCGCTCGGTGGCCTCGTCGCCCAACTGGTGGATGCCGCGGTGGATGTTGGCCGTATAGGTTTCATAGAATTCCACGACGGCGCGGATCACCGCGCGGGGCTTGAGCGCCGTGGCGGCCGAGTCGAGATACACCACCGGGCGACCTGCGATGCGCCGCGCGAGCAGGGGATACTCGCCACGTACAGCTTCCACATCGAGCGATAAACTCATCGCCACGCGCCTAGGGGCCCCAGGTAGTAGCTAGACTCAACCCGGTTTCGAGCCTGGAAAACGAGCAGCTTTTCACATGGCGGAATTTGCCGGACCGCTCAGGCAAAATGGTCGACACCCGTCGCACGACCAGGCGGCGCCCCGCATCGCCCACCAGGTTGCGCCAACCGGTGGCCAGGGCCGCCTCGTCCACGGCATCGGACTTGGTTCCCGCGTGGGGAACAATTTGCACTTCGAAACGGGTGGGGCTTTCGGCCAGTTGGAACTCGTCGACACCTGGTTGGGAATAAAAGAAGGCGCACACTGCTTCGGGCGTTAGCAGGCGCAGGTCGGGGGTGACGAGCGTATCTTCTCGGCGGCCTTCCAGGTGCAGGCGCGGCGTGCGGCGTCCACAGGCACAGGGCGTCGTGTCGAGCCGAGCCATGTCGCCAATGCGATAGCGCACCAGCGGCATGGCCCAGTTGTGCATATCGGTGACCAACACCTCGCCCACCTCGCCCGGCGCCACGGGCCGGCCGTCGCGCACGACCTCGATCAGGAACTGATCGGATAGCACGTGCAAGCCTTGTCGGTGCCGACAATCGACGGCCATCGAGCCCATTTCACGGCTGCCGTAGTCCATGCGCACCGGGCAGCGAAACGCGGATTCAATCTCGCGGCGCGGGGCCTCGGCCAGGTGGGCCCCCATGGGCTTGATCACGCGCAGCGCTGGGGGTGTCGCGCCGGTGGCCAGCAGGTGCCGCGCCATGCCGCGTAAATATTCGGGCAGCGCCTTGAGCAGCCGGGGGCGCGCCGCGTGCAACCGTGCCAAATAGGCCTCTAACCGGCGCGGTTCGATGTGCGTACCCTCGGGGCCAAACGGTTCCCAGACCGTGGTGCGACGAATCCAGTTTTCCATGACCAGGCCCCGCAAGTCGCTTTGCGCTTCGGGGTCGCGCCAGCGCCCTTGCCGCAACATGTTCCAAACGTGCCGGGGCACGCTGGCCGCGCGCAAACCGGCGGGGCCGCACAGCGTGCTGCAATCGTCTGGCGGAATCATGATCCCAGGCTGACCCAGGTCGTACGGCGCGTCTTCGGTCATGGCCACCAGGTGCGTGGCCAGGCTCAAGTCGCGGCGCTGGAAATCGTGGACCACGACCACCCGATTCGTGGTTCCACGGCTGCCGACGAATTGCCAGTCGTCGCGTGGGCGGTCTGTGGCGACGATGCGATCTGGAAAATTCGCTTGCACTTGTTCCTTGGTGGTGATCGGCAGCCGCGCGACATCGTCGAGCGTGCCGAGCTGGTTGCCCTCGACCCCGGCTGCCGCCAGACGCTCGCCGTAAAACGACGTGTGCCGACTGGCGTGGTCCACCAGCGCGCGCAGCCGCGACAATTGCCACGCGGCCATCTCCTGGGCCGGCCGATACTGCGCGCGGCGTATCTCCTGCGCGCGCGCGTGGTAACGGCTGCGCGTCAGGTGCAAGCCGGCAGGCAGCAAGGCGTTGCGCAGCAGCCAACTGTAGACCACGAACACCGGCCCGTTGGAAAAAGAAACTCCGCCACCCGCGCAATCCAGCGGGCACGAGACATAGTGCAGGTTCAACCTAGCCGAGCCCGACCTGGCATTCAATCAGTGACTTTCGGAGAGTCCGGAAACTTTGCGGCGGGTGCCCTGCGCGGTTCCCGGGGGGTGAATCGGGGGGCGGTTGACCGGCAACCGACCGGGTGTTAGGGTCAAGTGCCCGCCCCGCGCCCTCTGAAGCGGGGGCCGATCGGTGGCCCGAACCCAATTTCCAACAACGAGTTACGAAAAGCATTGAGCGATTCTTCCCCTGCCGCCACGGCGGCTCCTGCGCGATTCGAGAACCTGGGCCTTTCGGCCGCGATGCTGGAATCGCTGCGCCAGTGTGAATACCTCGAGCCCACCCCGATTCAAGCGGGTCTAATCCCGCGCGCCCTGGCAGGTGTCGATGTCCTGGGCCAGGCCCGTACCGGCACCGGTAAAACGGCGGCCTTCGCGATTCCGATCCTGGAAAAACTGCGGCCCGAACATCGCGGTCCCCAGGCCTTGGTGCTGGCTCCCACGCGGGAACTAGCGGTCCAGGTGCGCGAGGAAGTGGTGAAGTTGGCTTTTGGCCGCAAGGTCCATGTGGTGGCCCTGTATGGCGGCAAGCCGATTCGCGGCCAGCTCGACAAACTGCGCCGTGGGGCCGAGGTGGTTGTGGGAACGCCCGGCCGAGTGCTCGATCATCTGGCGCGCGGCTCGCTCGTCTTGGATCAATTGCACTTCGTGGTACTGGACGAAGCCGACCGCATGCTCGATATCGGCTTCCGCCCCGACATCGAGAAGATTCTCAAGCGTTGCCCGACCCAGCGGCAAACTCTGTTGCTCAGCGCCACGGTACCAGGTCCGGTGGAACGTCTCGCACGGCGGTACATGCGTGACCCGGAATCGCTGAATTTTTCTCCTCAAGAGATCTCCGTCGACACGATTCAACAGTACTACTTCACTGTCGATCCCGAACGCAAGTTCGACCTGCTGGTGCGGTTGCTGAAACGCGAGGAACCCCGCCAAGCCATTGTGTTCTGTCGCACCAAGCGCGGCACCGACAAAGTGCAACGCCGGCTGCGAGACAAGTTCGACGGAGTCGATTGCATTCACGGCGACCTGGCCCAAAATGCTCGCGACCGCGTGATGGGTAAATTTCGCGAAGGCAATGTCCGCTATCTCATCGCCACCGACGTCGTGGGCCGTGGCATCGACGTGTCGGGTATCAGCCACATCGTCAATTTCGATGTCCCCGAATTCTGCGACGACTATGTGCATCGCGTCGGGCGCACCGGGCGGATGGGGCGCGAGGGCGTGGCCTTCACCTTTGTCTCGCCCGAAGAGGGAGGGCAGCTAACCAGCATTGAAGTCCGCATCAACAAACTGTTGCAGCGGGCGGAAATGGAAGGGTTCGAGACTTTTGCGCGGCGCGCCCCCTCGCTGCCCAAGCCCGGCGCAGCGCCGGGTGACGATCCTGGCCCCACCCCCCCCGGGGGCGGCGAAGCAGCGGGCGGGAAGGAGCCCCCCGGGGTGCGGGGGGGGGGGGGGGTGGCGCGGCGGTTTCGGGGGGCGGGGGG
>CAYSXM010000201.1:0-7132 GCA_964434905.1 uncultured Pirellulales bacterium
AATAATCGGATGTGGCCAACCCACCGGCGTTGCAGTGCGTGAGCACGCCCTGGCCCGAAGTCAACAGTGCCGAACCGTGCAGGCCAATCGCTCGGCACATGGCGCGGTCTTCCGTTTCGATGGCCCGTGCTTCTTCCCAGAGTCGCGTTCGCAGTGCGTCGCCCGGCAGATGATCTCGATGGCGCAGCGCCACCTGGCGCAGGCGATCGAGCGCCCAGAAAAGATTCACGGCGGTCGGTCGGCTCGAAGCCAACAGCGCGATCACTTCTTCCAGGCGCGTCAACCAGGCCTCGGACGCCGCGCCACGCGCGGTTTGCATTCCCAAGCAGACACCATAGGCGGCCGCCACACCAATCGCCGGGGCGCCCCGTACGCGCAGCGAACGAATTGCTTCCCAAACCTGCTCCACGCGTTGGCATTCGATTTCGATCAACTCGGTTGGTAGCCGGGTTTGATCGATCATCCATAGCGTACCGTCGGCATGGCCCTGCCAGCGCAGCGTGGGGGGCGTGGACTGTGGTGGGGAATTCTCCAACACCAGTTTACTCCTAGAGACACGTTGGGTGAGGATATCGGTCGGGGCGTTCGCAGAGCATTCAGCGTGGCGGTCCAGCGGTGTTGCGTTAGGTTACTTCGTCCGGGGGCGAATCGCCGAGCACACACTTGTAGCGCGCCTCGAAGGCAAAGTTCCGAGCACCCGGCGCTGGCGCAGAGGCCGGATCGTCAGCTTATGGCAACAGCCGGCGCCTGCCCCCTGCTTGGTCCGCCGTAACGCAAGTTCGGAGCCCCGCTGCGTGGTCGTTCGACGGGCCCGATTCTACACTTCCCAACGATCATCCCAGGTCATTCCAAAAGTTTCAGCCACGGCGCGATGAACCACGCGGCCATCCATCAGGTTGATGGCGCGGGCCAGGGGGCGATGCGCGTCCGCAGCCGGGACGATGCCCAGTTCGGCAATTCGCAACACCCAGGGCAGCGTCACGTTGCACAGGGCATAGGTGCTGGTCCGGCCCACGGCGCCAGGCATGTTCGTAACGCAGTAATGCACGATGTCGTCGACGATATAGGTGGGCTCGCTGTGTGTGGTCGGCCGGCTCGTGGCCGCGCAACCCCCTTGATCGATGGCAACGTCGATCAGCACGGCGCCCGGCTGCATCAGCCGCAGGTCTTCGCGCTCAATCAAACGGGGCGCCTTGGCACCTGGAATTAGCACCGACCCGATGACCAGGTCGGCCTGAGTTAGCTGGTGGCGAATTGTGTGCCGGTCACTATAGAGCGTATTCACATTTGGAGGCATCACGTCGTCAAGGTATCGCAAACGTTCCATGTTCACGTCGAGCAAGGCCACATCGGCGCCGAAACCTGCCGCGATCTTTGCCGCGTTGGCGCCGACCACGCCAGCACCCAGCACCGCAATGCGCGCCGGCGCCACACCGGGAACGCCGCCCAGTAAGATTCCTCGTCCCATTTGCGGGCGTTCCAAATACTTGGCGCCCTCTTGAATGCTCATTCGCCCTGCCACTTCGCTCATCGGCGTGAGCAGCGGCAGTCGGCCAGCGTCGTCGCGCAACGTTTCATAGGCCACGGCCGTGGCCCGGCTGGCCAACACGGCTTCGGTCAATTGGCGATCGGCGGCGAAGTGGAAATAGGTGAAGATCGTTTGCCCGGCGCGCAACAGCGGCCACTCGGCCGGCAGCGGCTCCTTGACCTTTAACACCAAATCGGATCGGCCAAAGATCTCTTCTGGCAACGATACCAGTTCCGCGCCTTGGGCCAAATAAGCCTCGTCGGTCAGCCCAGATCCCAATCCGGCGCCGCGTTCGACCAACACGAGATGGCCTGCACGGCGCAATTCCTCGACACCGACGGGCAGCAGCGCGACCCGGTATTCGTCGCGCTTCGTCTCTCGCGGAACTCCGACAATCACAGGTTGTACTCCTGACCGACGCGTGGCAGCAGCGGTCCGAAATCGAGACGCCCCGTTCCGTGGGGACTGAATGTAAGGCCTTCCGCCATGCAATGCCAACGGCCAGGCCCGCCTGACCATTCGAGACGGGCGAGCTAGGCGGTGCAGCTAGCCGCTCTTTGAAGAAATCTTCTCGTGCAATTCTCCCCCTAGATCGCAGTCGGCGGGTTGTCACGCGCCAAGGAAATGCGGCAACTGGCTCAACCGTTCGAACACCACATGGCTGTCAGGCGACTGAATCGCGGTACGTGACGAATTCAGTTGTGCGGCATGCCAACCTGCCGCCAGAGCACCCGCCACATCGTTCTGGGGGTGGTCACCCACCAGCAGAATCTGGCGCGGCGAAAGCTGGAGCTGATTGGCGACGTGTTCAAAGAACTGCCGGTGCGGCTTGCGAAATCCCAGCTCCGACGAGATGAACACCCAAGGGCAGTCAGCTAGGAACTTCCAGCCACCGAGCACGCGTCGCAATCGGGCGTCGAAATTCGAGGCCAGCCCCAATGTCAGCCCCCGCGCCTCAAGCAGCTCCCAGACCTCTGGCAGTTCCGGGTCGAGCCGCCAATGCGCAGGATCGGCGAAGTGTTGCCACAGCTCCTCGAACAATTCTCCGGCCTGCGGCAATTCGGGGAACACTTCGGAAACAATCGCCTGCCACCGTAATCTTTCCCGCGCTTCGCTGGTTTGTCCGTGGCCGTTATGTTGGGCGCGTTGGTCGTCGGCGGCCAGTGCCTGCCGGAAGCGACAGGCAATTTCGACTGGGTCGAGCGACAACCCCTGGCGTGCCGCACCGGCTGCATACGCCGCCGCCACCGGAGGATCGCTGTAGAGCAACGTGCCCACGGCATCGAACAATACGGCCCGCACCTGGCTCCAATCGTGGAGCAAATGTTGGCCACCTGGGTGAGGCATCGGCAGTGCCATGTGGTTCGCGCGAGTGGTCGGCGGAACGAGCGGGCGCGGCTAATCCCGAATTATTCATGAGCCTTCTGCTGCGATACCTTCGACTCCTCGCGACGAAGTTCATGAATCATCCGGGTTAGTTGGAATCCCGAGCGCGCTGAGCAGTGAGAAACTCCAGAATTGCCTGGCGGAATTCGGGTTTCAAGCTGCAAGTCATGTGGTTCGCGCCGGGCAGCACAACCACCGGAACGTCGGTCCGCACGGCGGCCAGCGGCTTGACGCGTTGCTCGTACAAATTGTCGTCGGCACCCACCACCACGGTGAACGGCGTGCGAATAGCTAACAACTGCTCGCGAGTAATGCCCAGACGGGGGAAACTGCGCGCGCAGGCGGCCAGCGGACGATTTGTGTCACCCTCTTGATCGTCAGCGGTTGCCGAGGGCGCCGCCTCGTCGCGTGCTTCGAGCCAACCCATACCGCCGACGACGGCGCTGCGCACGCGCTGGGGATGTACCGCCATCATATTCAAAGTAATCATGCCTCCCATTGAATAACCAACCAGGTGAGCACGCTCGATGTGCAGGTGATCCAACAGCCGCACCTGGTCGTCGACCATCTGGGTACCATATTCGGCCACGCCGGTCGGTTTGTCGCTGCGACCATGGCCTCGATTGTCGATCACAATGACGCGATAGTGTTCGGCCAACAATGCCGTCGTGCCGGGCAGCCCCCAGTTCAACGCGCCACTGGCCGAAAAACCGTGGATCAACAACACCGGCTCGCCCTGGCCCTGCAGGGTGTAGTGGATTTTCACCCCCGCCGAATCGAAATAACCATCTTCCAATGAGGCGCCCGCCACCGGGCCAGTGGCGCCCAAGGTGAGTGCTGCAAGCAGTGCGCCAGCGGCCAATGCTGCCCTGGCGACATTTCGTGGGTCAGCGAAATAACGTGCCCTGCGACGGTTCATTGGTGACCTTTCATTGGTGACCTTTCATTGGTGACCTTTCATTGGTGACCTTTGGCAAAAGTGCGCCGCATACGGTGGCGTCTGCAAGCTGGACTAGTCGAACCGCAATTCTACCAACCCACTCGCTGCGCCGCACATGGGCCACGCCCGGGACGTGGCGCGCTACGTCGCGCCGCCGGGCGCCCGGCGCGGCTGTGCCAAATAGTGCCCTTTGGCAAGCTTCCCGACGTTGGCGGGCTGACCTGCCAAGGTGGTAAGTGAATAGCCGTGTTCCGTCAGCAGCGCGCGACAACTTTCGGCCAATTCCCCGGTGTGCAGTTCCATGAGCAGCGTTGGCGGCGCGGGGCCGCGCAGCACCGTCGCCGCGCCGGCCAGCACCAAAGCCTCGGCGCGTTCGGCATCGAGCTTGATGACTTGGGGCCGTGGGTGGCCTTGAACAAACGCATCGAGCGTGGTTACGCGCACACTGCTGTCGGGCGTCACCCGCCCGTCGGCGACGGCCAGCCGCGAACGATTGGGCCGATCTCCGACTGCGAAGGCCAACTCGCCCACCACGTCGGCCACCGCGGACTCGACCACGTTAACGTTTTCTAATCGATTGAGCGCCGCCAACTCGCGAATCAGCGCTGCATTGCCAGGGTGTGGCTCGAAGCTGTACACCTGGCCGGTTGGCCCGGCCAGCCGTGCTGCCACCAGCGAGAAAAAGCCCAGGTGTGCGCCCACGTCGTAGATCACGTCGCCTGGCCGCACCAACCGGGGCAAGGCGCGCTGCACGGCGGGCTCGTGCAGCCCCAAAAACGTCGTTACGCCGTAGCCCGGTAACCTTCGCCACCACAGGCCCCTGCCGGCACCCCAACGGATCTTGACCGTGGCGCCATCGGTCCAGCGATGTGCCCAGCGCCGCAATGCACGGCGCACCAGGGGCACGCGTCCCAACATTCCCGCCACACGCCCCACGGCCGTCGCCCTTTGGAAGATGAATGCGTCTGCACTGTCAAATCACCGTCGCTAGTCTAGAACTTGCTCCACGCCAAACCAGACTTGCAAATCTGGAAGCACCCAGCTTGCCGAATTAGCCCCAGGTTGCCAAGATTCGACGATTCGAGCCAGTATACCGCAAGTTGCCCACATTGCGTGGTCGAGTCAACAGGCGTGTTAGGTCAACTCTGCGGTGCCCGGCGTCCGAAACAATACCCAAGGGGGCCGGCCCTGACCGTACCCATCGCTGGTCGTTCGACCACAACCAGACTGGCTCCCGACGCTAGAAGCTCGTCTCGCGGTGGGCCAAATTCGCAGGGGGTGCCGCCGTGCAAGCTGGAATTAATCGCTGGAATGGTCACATCGTAACTGGCGCAGCGGCCCAGGCCGCGTGGCGGCTTGTCGCCTCTCTCTCCGCGTTAGGCACGGTAACCGTGGTGGCACTGTTTCTGACTGGCTGTGGGCAATCGCCCCTGGAAGACTCGGCGCAACTGCGTGCCGCGCGTAGCCGCCTGCTGCTCGACCGCGAACCGGCCGACGCAGTGAGCGTGCTCGACTTGCGCGAAACGATTGCAACCGGATCGACGGCGGAAGTTGCGTTGGTAGGACAGATCGGAGGCGTTCCCAATCCTTGGACGCGCGGGGAGGCGAGTTTCATCTTGGCCGACCCCTCGTTGCTGGGCGAGAACAGCGAGCACGACCACGGTACCTGCGGCGACAACTGCCCCTATTGCAAGAAGCAAAAGGAAGATGAAGCCGGTGGTCTGGCCTTGGTGCGGTTGGTCGACGCCGCCGGGAATGTGTTGCCGCACGACGCGCAAGCGCTGTTGGGCATCGGCGAGGAACAAACGGTGGTCGTCAGCGGCCGGGCTCAGTTAACCGAACAAGGCCACTTGATCGTGGCCGCGCGTGGAATTTACGTTCGCCGCTAGACGCCAGGTGGCCGCAATCTGTCGCGGCGCCGCGATACCCTGACACGTACCCGTTGGATCAAAAATAAGGCTGAACCAATGCATCGACGAAACTTTGTCGCCGCGTCCGTGGCGGTGGCCCTGCTGGCCGTGGCGGGCTCGTCCCCTGGCCAAGATGCCGCACCACCACCAGTCCAGCCCATTACCGTGCGGGTCAGCGACATGCACTGCGCCACCTGCGCCAAAAAAATCGCTCGCAAGCTGTACTCTGTGGCAGGCGTGGTCAAGGTGCGCACCGACTTGAAAAAACACACCGCATACATTACGCCCCAGGCGCAGAAAACGCCGTCGGCCCGCGCTCTGTGGGAGGCCGTGGAAAAAGCAGGCTTCCAGCCCGTGGCCCTCGCAGGCCCCTGGGGCAAGTTCGCGGAAAAGCCCGAGGCCTAGCATTGCGGTCGAGCGCCAGCAGTCGAGCGGCGGGCCTGGCTGAAGTCTGCGTAGCGGAAACTTGGTGCAACAACCGCCTATGTCCACAGTTTGCGGTCGAGCACTCGATAGTTGATGGCCTCGCTAACATGCTCGGCGGCGATCGTCTGCTGCCCGTCGAGATCGGCAATGGTGCGGGCCACGCGCAGGATTTTGTCGTGCGCCCGCGCCGACAGCCCCAATTCGGTTAGTGCTGCGCGCAGCAGGTCATGCCCTGCCGGATCGAGCGTACAGTGCTGGCGAATCTGCCGATGGGTCATCCGCGCGTTGGCGCGAGTGAGGCTTCCCGCGAATCGCGATTGCTGCGCCGCGCGAACCTGCGTTACTAGCTGACGCATGTCGGCACTGGTGGTGCCGGGCCGAGCCGATGACAACTCTTGAAACGGCACCGGAGGCACCTCGAGGTGGATGTCGATACGGTCCAACAGCGGCCCGCTGATCTTCGACATATAGCGTTCGATCTGCGGCGCTGTGCAATGGCAGTCACGGCGGGGGTCGGTACGATAACCGCAGGGACAGGGGTTGAGTGCGGCAATCAGCATGAAGGCAGCCGGAAACGTGGTGCTAGCCAGCGCGCGGCTGATGGTCACCGTGCCATCTTCCAGCGGCTGCCGCAGTACCTCGAGCGTGCGCCGCTGAAACTCGGGCAGTTCATCGAGAAACAGCACCCCATTGTGCGACAGGCTGATTTCACCTGGCATCGGCGTGGAACCGCCCCCCACCAGACCGGCATCGCTGATCGTGTGGTGCGGCGCTCGAAAAGGGCGCGTGGCCAGCAGAGCCTGATCGCCCGGTAACAGCCCCAGGGCGCTGTAGATGCGTGTCGTTTCGATCGACTCCGCGGCGGTCAGGTCGGGTAAAATCGTGGGTACCCGCTTGGCGAGCATCGTCTTGCCGGTGCCAGGTGGGCCGAGCATCAACAGG
>CAYSXM010000202.1:0-7100 GCA_964434905.1 uncultured Pirellulales bacterium
GGTGCTGGCCACGCAAAAGGGGCACCTGGTCGCGCTCTGTCTGCCTTCGAATTAGTGTGGCCTGCTGGCGGTCTCCGGCTCGGCTCAACCTGGGGCTAGCCAACCGTTGAAAAATGCCACGTGCGGTGCACCGCTCCGCGCGCTTTCGAAATGGGCGGGCCAGGGTTAGACGTGCAGTTGACGCCGTTCGATCACGTATTCGGCTTTGACGTGGGTGCGGGCGAACAGTCGTTTCTCGAAGGCTGCCTCGTCGTCCTCGTAGATCACCCGGTCGGGCGTGACCTCGGTCATCATCTTGACCCGCGCGCAAAGCTGTTCTTCCAGCACGGCGCGATCGCGGCCTGGTTCAGCCACCAGGTGTACTTCCAGCACGTCGCGCGCGCCCGGCTCGGGGCTTTCGCTTTCCAGCAGCACCTGGAAGTTGCGCACGCCGGGCGTGTTGCGAATGGTTTCCACCAAGTTCGAGAGATCGACGCGCGAGCCCTTGAGCTTGGTGAAGTCTTTCTCGGCGCGGCAGATGGGGGGATACAGACGCGGAAAGGTATAGCCACAACGTGGGCAACGGGTGTAGACCATGCCCCCCTTGACCAGATCGCCCGTCCAATAGCGTACCAGCACCGTACCGCGCCAGCCGATGTGGCTGAACACCAGCACACCGGGCTCGCCTTCGGCGACGGGTTCGCGAGTTTCCGGGTGGAGCAATTCCCAATAGAAGAACTTGGGATGCAGGTGCAGGCCGCTCCCTTCGCTGCATTCGAGAAAGAACCACTTCATTTCGGTCATACCCAGCGACTGATAGAGCCGGAATTTGGGGTGGGCGCCTAGGCTCAGGGCCAGCGTGCGCAGATACTCGCGCAGCGGCTCGCTCAGCGGTTCGGCCCCCAGGATCACTCGTCGAAACTCGCTCAAGGGGCCGATTTCACCGGCCTCTTGCATGGCCTTGGCCTTGCGCAGCCAATGGCCCAGGTAGGAAGGCACCGAGGTCAGCGTGGAAAATTTCCCCTCGAAGAATATTCTGATCTGGCGCTCGGTGGGAATGACGGCGCCTCCGAACGTATCGAACGACGAGGTGCCGGCCGCGGCCTTCGACAACACCGGCGCAAAAAACGCCAGGTGCGGGGCGCCGGGAAAGATATTCAACGCCCGCTCGCTCCAATCGTGGTAAATCTCGTCGGGGTCGCGCGTCTTGGGCAGCACAAACAGCGATGCCAGCTCGGGCAGCACCTGCTGGAAGTCGTAGTGCGTATACGAAGCCGGGGTGGGCGAACCGGTCGAGCCGGTCGAGGCGTGGAAGTGTATCGGCATCCATTCCAATAGCGCGCGCCGCCGCACTTTCTCTCGAAAGCTGGGTTGCCGCACCAGCTCGGAAAAATCGCGCGGCCGATTCAACAGCGCCTGCCGGACATACTTCAACAACAGGGGGCGCGCGATCCGCGCCGTCTCATAGCCCGGAAGCCCCGGCGTGCCCGGAAAGCTGGGCCGCAACATGAACGCTTGGGGATCGACGCGCAAGTCGTTCTTGTCGATGATCGGCAACCGGCGCAGATCGTCGGCGGTGCGCAACGACTCGACCCGGATACCGCGCTCGCGATATAGCTTGCGGAGGTACGGATGGTAGGGAGCTACGTACTCGCGCAAATAGCGAAACAATCGCCGGAGGGAAAGCGCCCGCTGCTCGGACGGCTCCAAGTCGTAATAATTCACTCGTGGCGGCTTCCTGTCCTGGACTGTTTCGACCGGCCCCCACAGAGTGGGGACCAAGGGATATGAGGGGTGTCGGCCGCACGGCATTCGGCAGCCAGCCCAGGGCAGATTAGGCCATCGGTGCCCGACTGCAAAGTCCCACCTGGTCCATTTTCGACCCTGCCCACGGCAGGGCATTGCCCAGGGCACACTGCGTATCGAGTGCTGGCCAGCTACTCTGCGGGAAGTGCGATTCACGGCAGGCGTCGGCCACTTGCCCCCAAGGTTGCCGGCCGGGCAACGAATGAGAAGTGGAGAGGTCGAGCCCGGGGGGCCAGGCGGCAGTATGTCGGATGGATTGGCATTCGACGCCACGGCCGGTTCCACCGCCGAAGTTTGGCCGCGGACGATGGTCCGGCCTATGATACCGAGGGTGTTTCCCCGGTGGACTGGGCGGGGCTGCCGGCCTGAAAACCGCGTGCAGAGGATGGCGCAGTTGCGGCGCGCCCACCACGGTCCCCAGCGCGGATCGGTGGTAGCCGCAGGCGGCTCTGTGCAAAGTGCACGGGCGGACTACCGTGGCTGCACAGTTCGAGTCTGGTCTGGTTTCGTAACCCGTCAATCAGAATTGGAACCAAATCGATGTTGCGGCTCGACGTTCGCCCGCTGTGGACCCTGCTTTTGGCTTGGGGAATGTGCTACCGCGCGCTGCCGGGGCTGGCGGCTGATCCGGTGGCCGTGGAACCTGCGGACGCGGCCGAGCAGCCGTCGGATGTCGCCGGAGCCGACCCCGCGCAAACAAAGTTTCTGCGATTGGTGCGCGACGCGGAAGACCAATTGACGGCCATGGAAACCGCCCTGGTCCGGTTTGTGCCCGCCGAAGGCCAGCCGGCTGGCCTTGAAGTGACGCTGATTGGTGCGGTTCACATTGCGGAGGCGGCATACTACGAAGCGCTGAATCGCGAATTCGACCAGCACGAAGTCGTGCTCTACGAATTGGTGGCGCCCGAGGGTACCCGCGTGCCGGCGGGTGGTGGCGAGTCTCGATTGCACCCGGTGGGTCTGTTGCAAGATGGATTGAAGCGGATGCTGGACCTGTCGTCGCAGTTGGAGTGCATCGACTACCAGAAGCCGCATCTGATACACGCCGACATGTCGCCGGAAGAATTGTCTCGGTCGATGCGTGCCAAGGGCGAGAGCATGTGGACAATCATGGGTCGGATGATGACCCAATCGCTGGCCCGGCAGGCCGAGCGCCCTGTGCGCTCGAGCGATGTCGACTTGTTCCGCGCGCTTTTCCAACCGAACCAAACGGTTTCCCTGAAGCGGGTGATGGCCGAGCAGTTTGAAGACCTGGAAGGGATCATGGGCGCATTGGACGGTCCCCAGGGATCGACGCTGATCAGCGAGCGGAACAAGGTGGCGTTGGCCGAAATGACGCGCCAGATCGAACGGGGAAAACGCCGGATCGCCGTGTTCTACGGGGCCGGACATTTGCCCGACCTGGCCCAACGTCTGGAGCGCGACCACGGCCTGCGCCGCGATCAAACACGCTGGCTGTTGGCTTGGGATCTGGCCGACGGTGCCGCGGATTCCGCGGCGGAAGAGTCGCCACGTGACCCGGCCCGCGACCCGGCCGAAACCGCGTTGTAGTGCGCGACGCCCCGTCGGTTGGATGATCGCTCGCCGCGGCCGGGATACTTGGCCGGTGTCAGAGCGCGTCGCCGGCTGTCGGTGCCCGGATGTGCCGGCGGCGCAGCGCAACGTCGATCGTCGAAAGGGTATCGTGGCGAAAACTTGCCCGCCCGCAGCGAACAGGCCCCCCGGATGAGTCGCGCCTATCCCTCGCTATCGACCGACCAGGTGGCCGCGTTCGTCGAGTTGGCGCAGCAAGGCAGCCTGCGCCGTGCCAGCGAGGTGTTGCATCTGACCGAGCAAGGCTTGCGCAATCGCCTGATCGCGCTCGAGCGTCGCCTGCGCGTCGAGCTGTACCGCAAGAGTCGCGGCCCCCACCAGGCGGTGCCGTTGACGGCACAGGGCCAGCAGTTCCTGCCCCATGCCGTGGCGTTCCTCGAACGTGCCCGAGAATTGGCTCTGCTGTTTGATGCGAGCGCCGCGGCGCACGATGTGCACGTGGCGGCCAGCCAATATCTGATTCGCTATGTATTGATCGACGCGGTGCGGCGATTCCACGCGCGCCATCCGCGAATTCGGATCCGACTGAGCACGCACAGCGAGCAGGAGATCGAAGCGGTTTTGCTGGGCAACCCGAGCGTGGCCATTGGCGTGGCGGCCCCCTACGAGCCATCGACCGAGTTGGAATATCAGCACATGTTCTCGATGAACTGGAGCCTGATTACCCCGCCGCGGCACCCCCTGGTGCGGTTGAAGCGGGTTCGCTTGCGCGACCTGGTTGAGGAACCGCTGATTCTGTTCGAGCGGGGCTCTACCGGTCGGCAACACGTGCTCGAGGCGTTTCAACAGCTTGACCTGATGCCGCGCGTGAGCATGGAGACGACCACCACCGACATGGTGGTGCGAATGGTCGAGGCCGGGTTGGGCATTTCGCTGGTGCCGCTGTTGGCAAGCGGCCAGGTCACGCGCGGTCGGCAAGTCGCGGTCCGACCCGTGGCCGACCCGATTCGCCCCATTCAGTCAGGCATTCTCACGCGTCGAGGCGAGCGCTTGTCGGCGGCTGCCAGCGAGTTCGTAAGTTTTGTACGCGCCAGCCAACGCCAGAAACGATCTCGCGAATCTCACTGAGCCTCGTATGTTTTGTAGGTCCGCTTCATCGGTCCGTCTTGTAGGTCCACCGCGTGGCCTGACGAGACATTACCCCGAATGATTCATGAGCCTTCTGCTGCGGAACCGAACGTGTCGCGTCTGCTGCGTCAAACCGCAATCGCCCCTGACTCACGTATTCACCAATACGTCCCAGAGCACTGGCAAAGCCCGTGGCACCCGATCACGGTATTCCTGGCAGCCATACCACGTTCGACTCCTCGCGACGAAGTTCATGAATCATCCGGGCTTACCGCTTGGGCCGTCACCCAGAACCCAAGATCAGCCTGCTCATGGGCCACGCAATCTGCCACCTGCCGCGCGCCGTGGGAGTATCCCAGGCGCGACGACATCCATAGCATTGGATCACGCGCAGGTGGTAAGCTCATGTGCCACGGCCAGTCGCACCGCGGCCACTTGGTACGCGGGTCGGGCTCGGACGCGCATTCATTGTAACCAAACCACTAGGAGCCAAGAGCCATGGCTTTACCGTTTCGTCGTCGCGATTTTCTGCGCACTACCACGCTGGGGCTGGCAGCGCTCGGCGCGCGTCGCGTGGTGCGGGCGGCTCCCGCCGCCGACCGCTTCGGTGGGTTTTTGATGGGTCTGCAGACCTACACCTTTCGCAATTTCTCGGCCGACGCGGCGCTCGCGCGGGCGAAGGAGCTGGGGCTGGCCACGGTCGAAATGTTCGATGCACATTTTCCGTTGGCTTCGACGGCTGAGGCGATTGGCCAGATGCGCAGCCGGGCCGAAGGCTTGGGATTGAAGATCCTCGCACACGGCGTGAATCCGTTTACCAACGACCATGCGGCGAACCGGCGCGTGTTCGAGTTTGCCAAGGCGGCCGGCATTCGCAACCTGTCGGCCGATCCGCGGGAAGATGCTTTCGATAGTCTGGAAAAACTCGTAGCCGAGTTCGATATTCGCATCGCCATCCACAATCACGGTCCAGGGGCACGCTACGACAAGGTGGCCGATGTGCTGCGTGCCGTCGACGGTCTGCATCCGCATATTGGTGCCTGTGCCGACCTGGGGCATTACATTCGTTCGGCCGAAGATCCGGTGCGGGCCATTCGCCTGCTGGAAGGTCGCCTGTTTGGAATTCACCTGAAGGATTTTTCGGCGCAAACTGCCGACGCGAAGGGTGTCATTTTGGGGCAAGGGCACCTCGACCTGGCCAACGTGTTTCGCGAGCTGCGCAAGGTAGATTTTCCACGCGATGCGTGCCTGGCGCTGGAATATGAAGAGCACGCGGAAAACCCGCTCGAAGATGTGCGGCAGTGTTTGGAAGCGGCGGCGGCCGCCGCGCAGCAAGCGGCAACAGGGTAAACTTGTGGTCTTACGAGCGTGTGGCGGTGGTAGCAAGGCCGTGTTGGCGGTTGCCAGGCGGATGCTGATTGGCGCGCTGCTCGTGGCTGGGATTGTGCACTGCGGTAGGCCAGCCAGCGCCGGGGTTATCTTTGGCCTGAATGGCGCCGGGTTGGCCGGCGGCTACCGCTGGGATGCGGCGCCGCGCACGGTCACCCTCGGCGGCACGCCCTACGAGCGGTCGCTCAGCGGAGGGCTGCGCTACTCGCTCGAAGGTGGTAGCTACGAGGCGTTTCGCGATCTGTTTTCCTGGTCGGTTGCACCGCCTAGCGTGCCGTTGTTTCAACTGGCCGTGGAACAGGCCTTCGGCGCTTGGACCGTGCCCGACCCGGTCACGCGACGGACCTCCGATCTGTCGTTCGTGGCCGATCTGTCGACGCCTGTGGTCGGCGCGGGAACCTCGGGCGGGGCCAACAGCCGCGGCGCGGAGATCGATCTTTTTGCCGCGAACGATGCCAGTTTGTGGAATCCGGGCAATTCCTCGCCCCAGGGCGAAACCTGGTTCAACAGCCTGTCGAGCAGCAGCCAACTCACGCTCACCTCGGGCACGGTGGGTTATGCCAGCGGCGCGATCACTGGCGCGGATATCATCCTCAACAACAATCCGGGGGCGCTCTATTCGCTCGACTATTTTCGGCGTTTGCTGACACACGAAATTGGTCATGCCATCGGGTTCGGCGATGTCGAGGGTGACCTCAACCCGGGCCGATTTATCGACGACAACTTCGACGGCAGTTCCAATGCCTCGGCCGCGGCCAGCCTCAGCAACTCGTGGACGGCGTTGATCGATCCTGTCAATCCGTCGCTGTCGTCGTTAAGTCGGTATACCGTTCCTTATGCCGCGCCGGGCACACGGTCGGTGGGGGTCGATTTGTTGATGGAGTCGCGCGGGCTGGGAATTTCCGCGGCCAACCCCCTGAGCAATTTGGTACCGCTGACGAACGACGAATTCGGCACTCGCCAATTCCTGTATCCGAGCACCGACTATGCCGTGATCGCCGGCGATGCCAATGGCGACTGTTCGGTGGGCGCGGCCGACTATGCGATTTGGGCCGCGCAGTTTGGCCAATCGGGCTCGGGGCTGAGCGCCGACTTCGACGGCAATGGTTCGGTCGGCGCGGGCGACTATGCGCTGTGGGCCGCTAATTTTGGCAACACCTGCCCGGCGGGAAATTTCGCGGCACCCGAGCTTGTGCCCGAACCTGCCACCTGGTGCCTGGTGGCTGCCAGCGCTCTCGGCCTAGGATGCGGGCGTCGGCGTCGGC
>CAYSXM010000203.1:0-7099 GCA_964434905.1 uncultured Pirellulales bacterium
GGTGGTCGTCTTGCCGCTGCCGGTGGGACCCGTGACAAGCAAAAGACCATAGGGTCTGGCTAGCATTTCCTTGACGTGCTGCAGCAGGTGGGGTGGCACCCCCAAGGCATCGAGATTGAAGGTCACATTGCGGCGATCCAGCACGCGCAGCACCACTTTTTCGCCGAGGATGGTGGGCAACGTGGAAACACGCAGGTCGATCTCGCGATCCTCGACGCGGACGTGAATTCGACCGTCTTGGGGAACACGGCGCTCGGCGATGTCGAGCTTCGCCATCACCTTGATGCGCGAGATGACCGCGGCATGCAGGTCTCGACGCGGCCGAACGATCTCGCGCAACTGGCCATCGACCCGAAACCGCACCACGGAATGCTGCTGGCCCGGTTCCACGTGGATATCGCTGGCGCTCTGCCTCACGGCGCTGACAATCAGAAAGTTGACCAGGTGCACAATCGGACTGCCTTCGGCGAGCTGTTCGAGGTCGCCCAGGGCGATGTCGATGGTGTCGGCCGGCAATTCGAGAGTGTCGGTTTCAACGTCGACCGTCAGCGCGTCGACGCTGAAGTTGTCCTCGTAGCATCTGGCGATGAGCCGTTCGATCGCTGAGCGAACGGCCAGCACGGGGCGTACCCTAAGGTGCGTGATACGCTCCAGCTCATCGATCTGCTGCAGATTGGTGGGGTCGGCCATGGCCACACTCAGAACGTTTCGCACGCGAAACATGGCGAGTGTGCCGTCTGCCTCGGCCCTCGAACGCGGAATGAGGCGCACCACGGCGGGATCGATCAGTCCCTCGCGCAGGCGGATGGCGGGTACCTTGAGTTGCCGGCCCAGGCTGTGTAGCAGGGACTCTTCTTCCAACAGCCCCATTTGCACCAGGGTTTCGCCCAGCGGCTGTTGCCGAGCAACCTGTACCGCCAGCGCCGTGGCCAGATTGTCTGGTGTCAACAAGCCACGGTGTATCAGCAGCTCTCCCAAGAGCAGCTTGCGCTCGCTCGCACTCGCGCGGCGCGCGGTGGCGTGCGGCGGGGCCGCGGTCAGATCTAGCAAAGTCGTAGCGCTCATTGTGAGTAACTCGCGACCGCCTCGGTCAGGCGATCGAAAATGGCAAATTCTTCGGCGACGCCGCTTGCCGAAAGAATGTCGCGGCACAACGCACTAGGGCCGGAAAGCAGCACGGCGCCTCCGGCTTGTTGGTAGCGGTCGCGCAATGCGAGCAACCACTCCAGGCCCGCGCTGTCCAGCAAGGGGACGGTCCGAAGATCAAAGACCAGGCGTGGCCTCGCGGCTGGTAGGCGGTCCGCGCACAGCTTCTCGACTTGTGGAACGTGCTCGCTGTTTAGCGGCTCGCTACCGTGCAGAACATGCACGGAACCTTGCTGGTAAATCTCGAACATGACGGACGTCTCTGTCAGGCTAGCGGCAGGCTCAACGTGAACTGCGAACCCTTGTTCAGCTCACTCACGATCGCGAGGTGGCCTCCGTGCAGCTTGACCACCTCGCGAGTGAAGGCCAGCCCCAGGCCGCTGCCGGTGATCGCCGCCACGCGGGCATCCTTGCTGCGAAAGAACTTCTGGCCCACCTGCGCCAACTCTTCCGGAGCAATGCCGATGCCAGAGTCCTCGACCTTGAAGTGGATCTGGCTGGCATCCGTATGCACCTCGAACCGAACCTGGCCTCCCTCGGGCGTGTATTTCAGTGCATTGCCGACCAGGTTCAATAGCGCTGCCGAAAGCTTGTCCTTGTCGACATACAGTTGAGGAAACTTCGGTGGAAACGATGTGTGAAATACGATGTGCTTCTGATCAATCGTCGGCGCCACGTGCTCGACTAATTCCGTAAGTAGCCGCTGGACATCCGTGTCGCTGGGCGTGAACGCAATCGCTCCGGTCTCCATCTGGCTGACATCGAGCAAGTCGCTGACCAACCGCGCCACTCGCGTCGCTTCGGCATTGATGACGTTCACAAAGCTCTTCTGTTGCTCGATGTCGATGTTGGTGTGTGTCGCCAAGGTCTCGGCATAGGCTTGAATGTTCGCCAGGGGAGTTCGCAATTCATGCGCGGCGGTGAACACAAACTGCTTGCGAGCCTCGTCGGCAAGTCTCAGTTGCGTGACGTCGCGAACGGTCCAGATGACGCTACCAGCGCCGGCGTTGTCGCCTAACAAAGGTAGTCGCGCCACGCGCCAGACGCCATCGGCGAGGGCAGCACCAAGCTGCAGATCGCGTTGCACGACCGCAGTTCCCTCCGGCAAGTCCGACAACAGTCGACCCGACTCGGCGGAGAGGCGCGGCAGCAGGAGATCGAGCACGTGTTTCCCGTGCAGTTGGGCTTCGTTCGCAAGGCCCAGCAGGGTTAGAGCGCTCCGATTGGCCCTGGTTGCGCGGCCAGCGCGGTCCGCCACGATGACGCCGTCTGGCAAGCTGTGAAATACCGGTTGCCAGGATTGCTGTTGGACGGTGTCGAAGGCTGCGCTGAGATGCGTGTCGAGCGACGCCAAGGTCAGGTGGTCGCGGATTTGTTGAACCAGCGTATTCCAGCCCTGCGCTTGGGGAACCATTTCCGGCAAGAATGCCAGTTGACTTCCCAGCGGCAATGCCGACCGGGGAATTTGTTGCAGTTGCTGGTCGATGCTGGCGTTCACCCGCACCAGTCGCTGTAGCGCGAAGGCACCCAGCCCTACCAGAGCCATCGGCAACACAATGACCACTGCCGTCGACTCCAGCAGTCGGTCGTTGACTGCCAGGTACATCACCACCAAGACACACGCAAACAGCCCCGCCAGCGCAAACATCAGGTAGTACCCGAGCAAGCGGCGGGTCAAAGACAAGCTGGAACGTGGCAGGGCCTGGCTATTGGCTAACAATCTGACCGTCGCTTGTGGGCAAGAGTGTCGCGTTCAGGCAGTCTGACACTGCCAACACCATGGCGCGCACGCTGAAGGGTTTAAAAAACACCTTGGCAATGTTCCAACAACCCACAATCTGTGACGTGTCGAGCTCGAGGCCCTTGGCAGAGCAGAGAATGATCGGCATCTCGTGATTGTGCTGGTCGTCGCGCACGAACGCACAGATCCCCAGGCCGTCGATGAACGGCATCTGATAGTCGGTCACCAGCAGGTCGAATTGTGTCTGACGCAGTTGTTCGATCGCCTCGCGACCATCGCTCGCGGCAGTCACCGTCCAGCCTTGCGCTTGCAGGTGGAAGCAGATAATCTGCAACAGCACCGAATTGTCTTCGGCGACCAGGATGTGGGGTGTGTGATTACTCATGGGATGTCGGACGGCCAGAGATGACCCCCAAAACAGCAACTCTCTGGCGATATTCCATGTCACCAGAGAGTCGAAGCACGATGGTCCATTCGTGGCGTTGTGTGGCACCTGGCTAGCACTCTCGCAGCCAGGGCGAGTGTCGCACGGCCGGTGGTTTAATAGTTGATGTAGGTAGCGTCGTTAATGGCGATCTCGCCTGTGGTCTGGTTGTACACCCAGCCGGCACCACCGGCGGTCACCACCGGCGGCGAGCTGGCCGTCGCCACCACGGTATTGTTCTGGTTCGCGCCGCACGTGACCGTGGGGAAGGTCGTCGTGCGCATGTAGGGCGCGAGCGATGCCGGCAGTGTGGCGGCCGTGGGATAGGCAGTGCCGTTCACGCGATAGGTGTCGATCGCTGTGCGCAGGACACTCAGCGATTGCAGTGCCCCGTTGATTTTCGCGGAGTCCGATTGTCCCACGAATTTCGGCAAGGCGACGGCCGCCAGAATCCCGAGAATCAACACCACGACGATCAATTCGATCAGAGTAAAGGCATTACGTTGCGAGTGTGTAGCGCGCATGTTCACTAGCTCCCGCGGATATTCCGACATTGTTCGACGGTGGTGATCCAGGAGGTCGTCAATTCGACCGACCAGCCGACACCGCGTGTGAGTTCCTTGTACCTGATTCATAGGTTTGGATTTTGGCCCCGGCAAATGCCCGTGCTGAATTTTTGGATCGTAACGGTCAGAACGAAATAGCTTGCTCCAATCGCCGTGCAATACAACGGTTTTGACCTAGTATTGCCACAGGCAGCCAATGGCAGCGCCACAGCAGTGGTAGCAGCTCGTTGGATGCCAGGCGGTTATTGGGGTAAAGCCTCGGCACGTAACGACGCTATTTCACAAGTAAAATCCAAGTGTCGGCCATCGAGAACGCGAATCCTAGGCGTGCAATCCACTGCATTCAGCGATCGGTGTTACCGAGATGAACAGCGCCAGCCAAGATGTGCCGTCGGCCACAGAGGGTGCGATTCCAGAGCGGTTAGTCGCCGACGGACAGCGCTTGCTCGCGGCGCTCGGGCCGGTGTTGGATGAGCGCGCCATGTTGGTTGCGCGCCGCGATACGTGGCGGCAGTTGCAGCCAGTTGTTGATCGCCCCGCGAGCCCGCAGGAACCCAGCTTGTCGGAACTGGCCCCGACTCTGGATCAGTCGTTCACGGCCGATACGCTGCAACTTGTCCCGTGGGCCGGGGGGCGCCAGTTGGCGATCGTGCCTGTGCCCAGCGGTGGCGAACATGCTCTGGCCGTGGTGGGGCTGGTCGACGGTTCCCCCGGCGCGCTCTGCCAGCGGTTGGCAACCGCGTTGGTCAAGTCAACCGCCGGTCGCGGCGAGTTGGAGCAACAGTTGGAACGATTGGTGCATCAAGTCACCGCTGACTTTGAAGAACTGACTTGGCTTGCGAGTCTGACAACGTGCATTGAATTGTGCGGCGTGGAACATTCGGTCGACGAAGTTGCGGCGCAGGTCTTGCCGTCGCTTCGGGAATTGATCGGGGCCGGCGGACTTGTCCTGTTGCCCATGGCCTGGGAGCAGCAACCGGACAACGTCGAGTTGGCTCCTGCATTTGTTACCGGTACATGGGACGTTCCCGAGAACGTTTGTAGAGAGTTGATCGCGCGTTTCGGTGAAGCAGCTCGGCGGGGGGTCGTGGTGCGGAATGCATCATTCCAGGCGCACTCGTTTCAAGATCGCGCCGATCTGAGAAGTTTCATGTTGGCCGCCGTTGGAAAAGGAGCACACCAATTTGGTTGGCTCCTGGCAGCCAACAAGGTGTCCTGCGACATCGACGGCCAGACAAACGCCTGTTCCGGCAATATGCTGGAGTTTGGGACGAATGAAGCTGGCATGCTGACCGCCGCATCGGTATTGCTGGGTGGTCACGCGCGCAACCTGGCCATGTTTCGCGAGCAAGAGGAGCTGTTTCGCGGCGCGGTCAAGGCTCTGGTCGATGCGATCGAAGCACGAGATTCCTATACCTGTGGCCACAGCGACCGCGTGGCCCGCATGGCTCGCAAGCTGGCGGAGGATCTGCGGTTTTCGCCAGAGGATTGCGAACGCATCTACATGAGCGGTTTACTGCACGACATCGGCAAAATCGGCGTGCCCGATCATGTGCTGTTAAAGGCCGGCAATCTGACCGACGAGGAATTCGCGCTGATCAAGAAACATCCCGAGATCGGCCACGCCATCCTCAGCCACCTGCCGCAACTGAGCTACGTGCTGCCCGGCGTGCGACATCATCACGAGTTCTTCGACGGTCGAGGCTATCCAGACGGGCTGGCCGGAGGAGACATACCAATTGAAGGCCGGTTGCTCGCCGTGGTCGATGCGTACGACGCCATGACCAGCAGCCGCCCTTATCGCGAGGGGATGCACCCACAGCGTGCGCAGCAGATCTTGCGCGCGGGCGCCGGCCAGCAATGGGATCCGCAGATGGTCGAGGCACTGCTTCGCGCGAAGGCCGATCTACACCGGCTATGTGGTTTGTCGCCAGACGACCATGGCGCGCGAATCGAGCCAAGGGCCGAACCCAACCCCGCGTTTGCCACGTGCGTCGGAACCGGCGACCATGCGTCGGAGGATGCGTCGATTGCCTACCCAGAAGGCTCCATGCCGCGGTCGACCTCGGCCACCACGCCGGCGCCGCTGCACCCAAGCGCAAGCGACGGCACCAATTTGCCCTGGCACGTGGTGGACTGAACCCAGAGATGCATGAGCCTGGTCGCGCCGGCAGGCTCGTGCAGCGTTCGGGTATTAGTCGGCCGGACGAGGAATCGAAAATGACCACCCGCCCACTCTCGGCCGGCACGCTGCGGCCGGGCTACACGTTTGTCGAGCTGGTGTTGGTGCTCTTGATCTGTTCCGTCCTGATGGCTGCCGCTGTCCCGCGATACAGCAACTCGTTGATGCAATTTCGCGTCGAGTCGGCCGCCAAACGAGTCGCCGCCGATATCGTCTTCGCGCAGCGACAGGCACTCGTCCAGGGCAAAAGCCAAGCGATTCAGTTCACGCCGGACGGTGGCACCCCGGGCATTCCGAACACCTACGCAATGCCCACCGTCAAATATGTCAACTTCGCAGCGGCAGGCGTGGTGGTGGACCTGACCAAGAGCCCGTACCAGGTAAAAGTCAATTCCGCCAGTTTCGCGCCGGGCACGACGTTGACGTTCGATCGCTACGGCGTTCCCAGTAGCGCCGGCTCCGTCGTGGTCGCCGCGGGCAGTGCCACCAAAACCGTCAATGTCAGTGCCACCACCGGTCGAGTCACCATTCCGTAACGCAGCCTTCGAACGCACCGCGCCATGCACTCGTTTCTGAGTACAAGCTCGTTTCATTTCCGGCGTACTCCGCCAGGTCGCCAGCGCGCGCGCGGCGTGACGCTGCTCGAGTTGCTGACGACGGTCGTGATCGCCGGATTTCTGGTGGGCGGTCTGGCTTCCTCGGTGCGTCTGGCGATGACCAGTTTGGACAGCGCGACCAGCCCGATCGCCACCGCGATCGACGCCGGCGAGGTTCTCGACAAGCTGAATGCCGACCTCCGGTTGGCGACAAAGTTCTCTGAACGAACGGCGACCGCGGTCACGTTCACCGTGCCCGATCGCACAGGCGATAGCCTGGCCGACACCATCCGCTATGCCTGGGGAGGGGCCGGGACCCCGCTGACGTACATGTTCAACGGCTTGCCGAGCCCGGCCGCTAGCGTGCTCGACAACGTTCAATCGCTGAATTTCACTTACCTGACCCGGACGGTTCCACCACCCATTCAAGAGAGCGCGGAACAC
>CAYSXM010000204.1:0-7086 GCA_964434905.1 uncultured Pirellulales bacterium
AGCAGTACGCCTGTGGGGTTGGTTCCCCCAATTCGAGCGCTCGCAAGAGATTTTGATTCCCGGCGAATTCCCGGCGGGGCGCTGGCAAATTGTGCCGATTTGGCGAGCTGGATCGGACGCGCGCGTCCGGGCTGGCATCCTACAATCCGATTTATGCAACCATTTATCCAATTTGACTTTACAACGACACATTGACTGGCCAAATGGCAGGTAGCTACCCCCAAAAGTGCTTGACACCCCCGCACCCCCGGTTACTGTAGGCAGAATACGGTCTGGGGTCTGGTTGTCGGCTGCAAGTTCCTGCGCAGTAAAGACAAACGTAACGAACGTGCTGTCTTGGCCAGGTGCTGTAGGCAATTTGACCCGGTGCAGTCGGCTGCGAATGACGTGGCAGTTAGTTCGCGCAGCGTTGTGAGGCAAGGTCGTGTGAGTCGCGGTGGGACGGCGCCGGCATCGCGGCGCTGGGACCGGTCACCGGACGTTCGGTGCGAGTTCGCGTTGCGTTAGCCAAGGCGGGTCGGGGATGTCGAACAAGGTCAAACTCATTTTGGGGCTGCTGGCCTTCGGGGCAGCGTTTGCATGGTCGTATTGGCCTACCATCTTGTCGCTGGTCAACGCTTGGAATAAGGAGGCCGACTACTCGCACGGATATCTGGTGGCCCCGCTGGCGGTGTTTCTAGCCTGGTTGCGAATCGACAAATTTCCGGCCGGCACGACTTGGGGTTTTCACTGGCAGGGGTTGCCAGTGGTGGTGGCGAGTTTCTTGCTACGCATCTTGGCCGCGCGCATCTATGTCGACGCGTTGGATGGCTGGTCGATCATGTTCTGGATTTTCGGCGTGGCGTGGGTCATGGGTGGCCGCTCGTTCGCGCTGTGGTGCCTGCCGTCGGTGTTGTTTTTGTTTTTCATGATCCCGCTCCCTTATCGTTTGGAAACCGGGCTCAGTGGCCCACTGCAAACGGTGTCGGGCGTGTTGAGTTGCTTTGCCCTGCAGAGCCTGGGCCAACCGGCCTTGCTCGAGGGGAACACCATTTCGCTGGGCGATTACCGGCTCGAGGTCGAGCAGGCGTGTAGTGGGCTGCGGATGTTCGTCAGCTTCGTGGCCCTTGGCATGTTCTACACCTTGGTGGTGAATCGTCCGCTGTGGCAGAAGATCACGGTGTTTGTGGCGATTTTGCCGATCGCCATGATCTCGAATGCGTTGCGAATCACCGCCACGGGCATCTTGTTTCAGTATGCCGGCGACGAATGGGCACGAACGTTTTCGCACGATGCGGCAGGTTGGGCGATGATTCCGGTCGGTGCGGCGTTTTTCGCCGCCCTACTGTGGTATCTGGGGCACCTGGTTATTGAAGTTGAGACCGTGCCACCGCAGGAACTGGTCGGCGGTAAGTTCACCGCGACTCCGTAGCATTTTCAGGGCAGGCTGCATTCTACTTTGTCGGAAATCACCACATGAGCGCTGCGAATCACGAACCTCAATTGCCTATGCAGTATCGGCCCATGGTCCAGGCGCTACCCGCCGGGTTCGACCATTTGATCATGCCGGGAGGTGCGCCGGCAGGCGCCGCGCCGCGGGCCGCCAACCGCGGCCTGACGATGCCGTTTCTGACGTTCTGCCTGCGGCGTTGGTGGAAGCTGGCCCTGCCGCTGGGGCTGCTCTTGACCGTGGGGGCCTGCGGTCTGATCGCGCTGCTGTTTGAACCGGTGTACCGGGCACAGGCTTTTCTGCGAATCGAGGACGCGCGGCAATATATCGCCTTCAAGGAATCGGCGGGCGGCGGCCAGCTCGACCGTTTCGTGCGGACGCAAGTGCAACTGCTCAAGAGCCCCATCGTGCTCGACCGCGTGCTGGGCGATCCCGACATTGCCCGTCTACCCGAGCTACGCGCCCAGAAGTCCCCATTGGAGTATTTGTCGGAAGTGATCGACGTGCAGTCGCTGTCGAACTCGGAATTGTTCGTGATCGTGTACGAAGCGGCCGACGCCAAGAATTCGGCGGCGGTGGTTAACGCGGTGCTCGATGCGTATATGAAGATTCAGTCGGATGCGATCGCCAATGAAACGCAACACATTGTCGACTTGCTCGACAAGGAAATGGACCGCCGCCACCGCGATCTGGAGCGTCTCAAGCAGAGCGTGCGCGTACTGCAGAAGATGGCCACCGGACGCGACCCCGGCTTCGCCACCAATCGCGAGGCGTCGGGCATGATGCAGAACCCGATCACCCTGATCGAAATGCAGATTCAACAAAGCGAATCGCAACGCATGGCGTTGGAAAGCAAGCTCAAGGCGTTCAAGGCCGAAATGGAGTCGGAGCGGAACGTGACCGTGCCGGAAAGTGAATTCGATCTGGCCGTGGAAAATGATATCGACGCCCGCACGCTGGCATCGGAAATTCAAGGTGGCCTGGCCGAGATCACGACCATGCTCAAGACCGTGAAGGAAGACAATTCCCAGTTGGTGGAAGTAAAAAAGAGAGTGGAAGAGGCGGAGCAAAAACTGGCCGAGCGTAAGGGCGTGCTGCGGGCGCGCGTGGAAGAGCGATTTCGCCGCGAACAGGCCGCCTCGCACGACGACCGGATCAAGGAATTGCTGGTCGAGGTGGAAACCCACACCAACATTGGCAACTCGCTGCGAGAGTCGCTGGGCGAAAAACAGAAGGAAATGGAAAAACTCAGCAGCCATTCACTCGACCTGGAGTTCGCTCGCGACGAATTGGAGCGGGCCGAGCAAGTGTTCCGGCTGATTGCCGACCGGGCCGAGTCGCTGAAGACCGAAATGCGAGCCCCCGAGCGCGTGCGCGAGCTACGGCGTGCGGTGACGCCGCCCGAGCCGGTGGAAACGTTGCCCTATAAGCGGATGGCGGCGGCGGGCCTGGCCACGTTCTGTTTTCCGTTCTTGCTGGCGGTGCTTTGGGAATTCAAGGTGCATCGCATTGCCGAAAGCCAGCAGATTTCCCAAGAGATCGACATTCCGGTGCTGGGGGAAGTGACCACGCTGCCGATTCAGTTGGCCAACCCCGGCGAAAAAGTTCCCAAGCGGTGGGAGCAATATCGCAACACCTTTCAGGAAAGCATCGACTATGTGCGCACCGCGCTCACGTTGTCGGACAAGTTGGGCAAGAACCAGGTGCTAGCCGTGGCCAGCGCCGTATCGCGCGAGGGCAAGTCGAGCTTGGCCTCGCAGTTGTCGGTCAGCCTGGCGCAATCGTCGAACGAGCCGGTGCTGTTGATCGACTGCGACTTGCGCGCCCCCGACTTGCACGATTGGTTGGGCGTGTCGATCGAACCGGGCCTGGCTGAATGTCTGGCCGGCAACCAGCAATTGGCCGACTGCGTGGTGGAAACCTGGTGCCCCAACTTGTTTTTCTTGCCAGCCGGCAAGCTCGATCGCCCACCCCAGTTGTTGTTGGGCGATGGCAAGTTCAAGGCCGCGCTCGAGTCGCTCAAGCCCAACTATCGGTACATCGTGGTCGACGCGCCGCCGGTGCTACCCACTAGCGATGCCTTGATCATTGCCAATGCCGCCGATGGCGTGTTGCTGTCGACCATGCGGAACGTCAGTCGTACGGCGCAGTTGCGCACCACGACCGAGCGGTTGCGTGCGGCGGGTGCCAACATCCTGGGCGCGGTGCTCAGCGGCGTGCCCTGGCGAAACTACGCTTACAACTACGGTTCGTACGGCTACGGCTATGGCTACGGTTATGGCTACGGCTACGGCTATGGATACGGCCGCTATCCGTCGCTGGCCAGCTACATGGCACAGCAGTCGCGGCAGAATGTTACCGGTACGGCATTGCCCGCCGACGAAGGGGAGGCGGTCGGCTCTCCCGTGGCAGAGCCGATGCTAGACGCCGGCACGAGCGGAGATGCCGCGCCGGTGGGGTAGGCCAAGCGCCAACCGGTGAATTCGGTCTGTCGTGCTAGTGGCTAGTCCGAATAAGGGGCCGGTCCGAACAAGGGGCTAGTTCGGACGATCGGTTTCCCGGGTGGAATGTCGGATGGACTGCTGCGACAGTTGTCGCTCGGTGAACGCGGAATAAAGAGGTTGCCAACCACAGTTTCCAGCAGGGGTCGCAGGCAGCCGCAGGCAGACGACCTCCAGACCAGATACAAGGGATCCAAGCTCGTCGGCCCTGTTACAGCGACCCTGATACAGCGACCCTGTTACAGCATGGCAGCGGCCCTATTTCGCCAGCCTGGGCTGCGGTTTACCATGAACCGCAGGGGTCGCAGGTGGGGCATGGCTTTGGGGCTAGTGCTTTGTCACACCAAGAATTTGGGGTGACGAAGCACGACCGCCCAACACGTAAGTGGTTGGGCGGCAACACATACAAGAGTGCTCCGCGAATTCGCTCAATTCCAAGATCAAACTGTGACGGAGCACTAGGTTCGTTTTTATTTTAGTTCGGATGCGTCGCCTCCCTAACCATCGTTAACAGCATGCAACGTTCGTTACCATTGATCGGTGCCGCGCTACTCATCGTGGCTACGGTCGCGGTAGGCGCCGTGTTTGGCATGATGAGTAATCGCTGGGCGCCGGCAGTCGATGTCGAGGCGATTCGGGTCCGTGTCGAAACGCTGCCCATGGCCTTTGGCGATTGGGAAGTGCGCGACAGCGAATCGTTCCAACCGCAAACCTTGAAACTGTTGCAGTGCTATGGCTATGTGAACCGCCGCTATGTGAACAAGAAAACGGCCGAGTTGGTTCAAGTCGCCGTACTGGCCGGACCTTCAGGACCGATCGCCGCGCACACGCCCGACGTCTGCTACCCGGCGCTGGCCTTGGATATTGCCGAAGCTTCCAGCCGGCAAAAGGTCCGAGAGAACGAGGTGCCGCAAGAGCAGTTCGCCCGCGCCACTTTTAAATCGCGGGGGCTCGACGCGCAGTTTCTGCGCGTGTGGTACGCCTGGAGTAACGGCCGGCCCTGGGACGTGCCTCGCTCGCCACGCTGGCACTACAGCGGCTCGCCGGTGCTGTACAAGATTCAGATCGCCTCGGCAGTATCTGCTGAACCAACCCAGGGGCAAGACGATGCCGGCCAGAACTTTCTTCGTGATTTTCTGCCCGTGCTAGACGCCTCGTTGTTGAAACGAACCGCCAAGAGTTGAATTCGATTGACTGCCCGCCATCTGGGGATGGGGCCCATCAGGAGCATGCACCGCATGACGAGTGGAAACCTGAGCGCGAACTTCAGCGCCCTACCCGGGCGATCGCTGGGCCAGGCCGACTCTGTGACCCACCGGGCGGCGAACCCCCCGGTGGTCGCCCCCTATATTGCCTACAACGGTCTCTTGGCCCGCGTGGCAGCGCTGGTCATGTTGGTGCCGGGTCTGCCGCTGATCGCCATGCTGGTGGTTCTAGTGCGGCTGACCAGCCGTGGACCAGGCATCTATTCACAAGAGCGCGTGGGGCTCAATGGTCGGCGGTTCACGATGTACAAAATTCGCACCATGCGGCAAGACGCCGAGAGTGCCGAGGGGGCCACCTGGTGCCGGCCGGGCGATAGCCGCGTGACGTTATTGGGACGCGTCTTGCGGGCCTTGCACATGGATGAATTGCCGCAATTGTGGAATGTGCTCCAGGGTGAAATGGCGTTGATCGGCCCCCGCCCCGAGCGTCCCGAGTTTACGCGGCTGCTCGAACGCGAGATTCCCGGCTATAGCCACCGGCTTTATGTGCTGCCGGGCATTACGGGTCTGGCCCAGATCAATCTGCCGGCCGACACCGATCTGGATAGCGTGCGGCGCAAGGTTATTCTGGATTGCGAATACATTGAAACCGCTTCACTTTCGCTCGATCTGCGTATCGTGGCCCGGACCTTGCTGAGGATGTGTGCGATTCACGGCGACGGTCCCAGCCGGTTGCTGGGAATTTTGCGCGTGGTGACGCTGCCGGAAAATGACGCCGCGCCGGGTGCCGGCAGTCTGCCCACCCCATCGACTATCGGCGATCCTCTGCGCAACACCACGGCGCGGGCCCTGGCCGAAAGCCTGGCCGTGGGCAACGAAGAATAGCCCGATTGCTGTCGATCCGCCCGACGAGGCAAACCAAGGGCCTTGCGCGGGTTTCAGGGTGCGGCAGGCCTGGCCAGCGAGTTCAGGTTTTCTTGAGCTTGGCGCAGGTGGGGGTCGATGGCCAAGGCCGCGCGAAACCGCTCGGCAGCTTCGCTCACCAGGCCGCGCTTGGCCAATAGCACGCCCAGGTTGTTGTGTGCCTCGGCCTGGCGAGGGGCAGCGCGAACCACCTCGGCATAGGCGGCGATCGCCTCGTCGACACGGCCGGTTTGATCGAGTAGAGCCGCCAGCGCGAGGCGTGCCGCGAGCAAGCCGGGATTGGCTTCGAGCGCACTGCGGTATCGAGCGATGGCTTCCTCGGCAAGTCCTTCGGCCGCCAGCAGCGCGGCCAGGTTGTATTGTGCGTTGGCATGTCGCGGATCGATCGACACGGCTTGCTCCAACTCGCGTCGGGCTTCCTCGCGGCGACCCAATTGCAACAGGGTCACTCCCAAGTTGTTGCGAGCATCGACCTGCCTGGGGTCGCGGGCCAGAATCTCCGCATACCGCGCCAACCCTCGTTCGGTGCGGCCCTGCGCAATCCAGACGGCAGCCTGTTGCACGGCCACATCGATCTGCTCGGGCGACAGGCGATGCGCTTCCGCCAGAGCAGCTTCGGCCTCGGCCAGGCGACCTGTTTGCAGCAGCACCTGGCCCCAACCGAGCCAGCCTTCGACCCCCGTCGGTTGCAACACCAGGGCTTGCCGATATTGCTCTACGGCGGCGGCCCATTTCGCTTGCTGAAAGAGCAAGCCGCCCCACAGCGTGCGGGCTTGAGCCAACTGGGGCCGGTCGGCCACTAGCCGCGCGGCATTGGCTTCGGCTTCGGCCAGTTGTCCGTGCTCGGCCAATAGCGCGGCCAGCGCCAAACGCACCTCGACCAGGTGGGGCTGGCAGACAAGCGCCTTGCGATAGGCCACTAGCGCCGATTCCCATTGCCCGTTGGCGACCAGCGCGGCGCCCAGGCGCCCTTGCAATTCGCCTGCCGCGGGCGCGGCCGCCAGGGCGCGCTGCCAGTGGGCTAACA
>CAYSXM010000205.1:0-7060 GCA_964434905.1 uncultured Pirellulales bacterium
CGACCTGAATCGCCTGGCCGAGCCTGACGAAATAGCGTGCCAGGTTGTGGACGAAGCTGTCGTAATGGTCGATGACCAGGATCATTCGCATTCCGCAATGTGTGCGATCACTGCGGTCCGTACTAGTTTCCAGCGCGCGGCACCACCGGCCGGGATCCGCCCGGCTGGTGTTCCGTTGAAAAATGCCATCGTGGCATTTTTCGCTCCGCGCGGCTCGCAAAACAACGACTTTCGTCGCTGTTTTGTCGCCGCATCCACGCGACGTTGCAGCCTGTCGAAGGCTTCAACAGGCTGCTAGCGTTCCATGGCGCGCAGCAGTCCGGCGGCCTTGTGCCAGGTTTCCTCGTATTCTTGCCGCGGGTCCGAGCCCACCACAACGCCCCCGCCGACCGGCGCTTGCCAAAATCCGGCCCCGGCCGTGATGGTCCGAATCAGCAGGTTCGAGTCGAGTGTTCCGTCGAAACCGACATATCCCAACGAACCACAGTAGGCGCCCCGAGCGGTCGGTTCGAGTTCGGCGATGATCTGCATGGCACGCACTTTGGGCGCGCCGGTGATCGAGCCACCGGGAAACGCGGCGCGCCATAGGGAGAGCGCATCTTGACCGGGCGCCAATTGCCCGGCGACCGCCGACACCAGATGGGTGACGAACTGATATCGCTCGACGTGGCACAATTGGTTCACCCGCACACTGTCGGCCAGGCACACGCGCGACAGGTCATTGCGCAGCAGGTCGACAATCATCACGTTTTCGGCCAGGTCCTTGGGGCTGGCCTGCAGCTCGTCGCCGCTAAACAAGTCGGCCTCGGGCCAGCCGGCTCGGCGCCGTGTGCCCTTGATGGGCCGGGTTTCCACCTGCCCGTCGACGGCGCGCAGGAATCGCTCGGGCGAGGCACTGAGCAGTTGGCAGCAGCCCAAATCGAAATAGGCCGCGAAGGTAGCCGGATTGCGCGCCCGCAATCGAAGGTACAGCGCGCGAGGATCGTCACTGGCGGGCTGCAGCAACCGCTGCGCCAGGTTGACTTGGAACACATCGCCAGCGCGGATGTACTCGATCACCCGCGCGACGGCGGTTTGGAACGCCTTGGCGGAAAAATTGCTCGTCAGCGTGGTGCCGGGCACGGGCCATTGTTCGACCAAGTTGTGTCGGGCGAGGGCGCGCCTTCCCTCGGCTGGCCGTTGGGGAAGCGCGCCGTCGGCGCTGGCAGCTTCATGCAGCCAGCCGAGCATCGCTTGGCCGCGTAGCGCCGCGCGACGACGCCGAGCTGCGGTATCGCGTTCGGGGAACCCCTGGGAAATGAGCCAAGCGCGCCCCGCTCGGTGGTCCCAAGCCAGGACCAGATCGTACAGGCCGAACGCGGCGCCGGGAAAGCGGAATTCGTCACGTCGTGGTGGCGGCAATTGCTCGATCTGTTGCCCCAATTCATAGCCCAGCACCGCCACCGCGCCACCCTGAAACGGGGGAAGCTCCTGGCGACGCGCCGTAGCGTAGGGGGCCAATTCACTACGCAGCAGGTCCCATGCATCGGGCCCCTCGACGGGCAACTCGAACCAGGCAAAGGGGTCGGCCGCCAAGAAGGAATATCGGCCCAATTCTGGATGCACCAGGGCGCTGTCTAAAAAGGCCACGTGCGCTCGACCACTACAGGCCTGGAACGCGCGCACCGGCTCGGGTGGGGGACAGAGCTCTCGAACCCAGGGTGGCTCGTCGCAGTGCGACTCGCTGGGAATTGCGGCGTGGGGCGGCGGTTCCTGTCGAGGCATATCACGCGTCGCCTGAGGTGGTGTCGGTGTCTGGCGGCGCGGCGTCGCGCATCAGGCCGTGTTTAGCTTCGGGCCGCGTCAGATGCCCCCAATCGAGTGCTTCGTCTTGGCGATATTGCTTGCCCAGCGCGAGCGCTGTGAACGCCTTGGCCATTTCAAAGCCCAGGTAAAAAGCGTGTTCTGGCGACAGGGGTCGCGAGCGGGCGGCAAGCAGTTTCGCCCACAGCGCGTAAGGCTCATCCCCCTTCAGGTGCAGACCCGCGCTGACCACGTGCAAATGGTCTTGGCCCAGCAGCAACCGGTAGTTGGGGTCGCGAATTTGGGCCGCTAGGCGCGCGCACTCGGCGGTCGTGGCCGGCCAAACCCGCACATCGCGCAATTGGACTAGTCCTGGTTCGACATGCTTGGGCAGCCGGTGTCGCGAGACCGCGAAATGTGCCAACCGCCGCGCCAGATCACATTCGCGCACCGCCGTGCGGCACCAGTTGATGACCTGGGTGGTGAGCACGCTACGCACGCCCCATTCTTCACACAGGGCCAGCAATAGCACATTCACTCCGGCCGAATCGACATCGGTCAACTCGCTCAGGTTGCCCACGCCCATCATCAGTTCGGCGGTGGGCCACTGCCGGCGTGCCGCGGCGAATCGCAACAGGCTGGCGCCGAAGTTGAAGCCGATGGGCTCGAGAATCGGATCAATGCGGTACCGAACTTGCCGGTCGCCCAGCCAGTCGACCGTGTCGGCCAGGCTCGCCCAATCGGCGGGAGTGTCGCCCAGGGCCACTACCTCGCAACCCCAGTCGGGAGCCGCGTGTCGATTTGTCGAGTTGACCGACAATACTAGTTCCGCTCCGGCGCGCACGGCGGCAGCCACTTCGCTGGGCTCGAAGCTATCGATCGATACCCGGTGCCCCTCGGACCGCAAGGCCCGCACGGCCTCGGCCACGCCCGACCAAGGCGCGGCGGGGTCGCAACCCAGGTCAATCACATCGGCGCCGGCCGCGCGCAATGCAGACGCTTGGGCCAGCAGGTCGACCAGCGGCATGCGCGGCGCGTGGTTGATTTCGGCCAGGATTTCGGTGGTGAAGTTATTCAGTTCCGGTGGTTCCGCCGGACCAAGTCCGAGAAACCCCGGCAGGTCTCGCAGATCCTGGGGGCCGCGCACGACCGGAAGGCCGCAAGCTTGGCGCACCAGTTCCAGATCGCCCTGGCAATAGCCTGGCAACACCACGCGCGTGGCCTGCTGGGGTGGCCGCAAGCGGGGGGCCACCCAGGCACAGGTCAACAGCGCGGCCACGGAAATTCCCAACACGTCGATGGAAACATCGATGTTCAAGCGCGGCGCGGCGTCGTCGAGCAGTTCGCGCAGCGACTCGGCCGCGAGCCGGCCGGTGACGAAATGGATGGACTCGCGCTGCATGGGGTCATTCTGGGCCGGGCCACCGCCTTGCACCAGATGGAAACGACCCTGGCTCGGTTCGCCGCACAACCGAGCGCGGCACAGGTCGCCAAACGCGCCGTGGTGCCTCGGCCGCGCTATGTCCAGCGGAAACCACCGTTGATTTCGATCACCTGGCCGGTCAGGTACGCGGCTTCGTCCGAAGCCAGGAACCGCGCGGCACGTGCGACGTCGGCCACTTCGCCCCAACGGCCCAGGTGCGACTCGCGGCAGGCGCGTGCTTGCCAGGCCAGGCTGGCGTGTTGTCCCCAGGCAGTACGTATCCAACCAGGTGCCAGGCAGTTCACCCGCACCTGCGGGGCCAGAGACAGCGCCAGACTTTTGGAAAAAGCCATGACGGCCCCTTTGGCCGCGGCAAACAGCTCGCCACTATCGCCTGCCATGCCCCAGGCAGCCTGGTCCCAGCCGGTGTTCAGAATGGTGCCATGGCCCTGCCGCTGCATGCGGCGACCCGCGTCGCGCGACAAGCCGATGGTGCCGGCCACATCGACGCGCCACAAGGCAGCCAGCTTCTCTTCGAACGACCAACCGGCCGCCACTCCCGTCAGGGTGTCGACCCCCGCGTTGTTCACCCACACATCGACCCGACCTTGCCAGGCCCACGCGGTCTCGACCAACCGAGCCCGATCCGCGGGTTCGCCCACGTCGGCCAGGCAAACCAGGGCCTGGCCCCCTTGGTTGACGATCGAAGCAGCGGTCTCTTCGACGGCGGCGCGCGAACGCCCCGCGTGCACCACGACCGCGGCACCTGCCGACGCGAGTTCTTGGGCCGTGGCTCGGCCGATGCCGCTGCTCGAGCCGGTAACCACCGCGATGCGTCCTGCCAGCGACGACACCTTCACGATTGGATCCTTGTACTTCGCGTGCCGCGTACCGGCTCAAGAGCGCCCCCCGGGTTCATGGCGAGGGGGGTGGTACGCTGCAAGCTGCCGCAGGTTGTAGCTTTGCGGGTTGCGCCGAACAAGCGGGTTGCGCCCTGGAGAGTTTTCGCGCGTGCGATGCTGGTGCTGGCACCCGCCGGAGGTGTGGTCTGCTATGTTCTAGAAGTCGCCCGGCGTGGCCACGCGGCCAGGTGTTTTGCCAGCACCTTCGTCCGGTCGGCGCGACAGGACCTGGCGATCTTCCGGCCGTCAAGACATCAGGCTCTCCGCGGGGCCACGATCCCTCACCAGCGATTTCCGCCGCACATGGACACACCCCTTCGCGACCGGATTGCCACCTCGGCGTTTGCCTTTCGCGGCTACAACGTCAAGAACATTGGTCGTTCGACGGAGTTGCTGCAGCACCACGCCTATGGGCCGGTGGTCGAGGAACATTTGCGGCGTGCCTCGGAGCTGTGTTCCGACACCGTTCACGCGAAAGTCGATCTCGTGTCCCGGGTGCGTCGGAACGAGGATACCGATCTCGAAACGTTCGCGGATGCGATCGGGCTGATCATCTCCATGGAGTTGGTCCAACTCCGCTTGCTCGAGCAGTTTTTCGATATCAACTGGCGCAAGTCGCAGTTGGCATTCGGCTACAGCCTGGGCGAGGTGGCAGCGCTGATCGCCACCGACGTATTTCAGATGGAGTCGATTCTGCCTCCGCCGCTGGCCATGGCGCACGAGTGCGTGGAACTGGCCCGCGATGCGACGATGGGCGTGCTGTTTACGCGAGCGCGCGAACTCGATCTCGACGCGGTGCGGCTGACCTGCCTCGAAATCAACTACGAAGCCCGCGGCGTGATGGGCATTTCGTCGTACCTGGCGCCGAATTCGGTGTTGCTGTTGGGCCAATACGACACACTCGATCGATTTCAGGCACGTTTTCGTCAGCGCTTTCCCCACCCCACGCACCTGCGCAGAAACAACGACAAGTGGCCGCCGTTGCACACGCCGCTCTTGTGGGAAAGAAACATTCCCAACCGCGCCGCGGTGATGATGCACACCATGCCGGGTGGGTTCACCCGGCCCACGCCGACGATCTTGTCGTGCGTGACGGGGCGCGCGGATTACAACGAGCACAACAGCCGCGAAATTCTCAACCGTTGGATCGATCACCCGCAGCGGCTGTGGGATGTTGTGTGCGGTACGTTGGCGTCGGGCGTTGAGACCGTGGTGCACGTGGGGCCGGTGCCCAACCTATTGCCCGCCACCTTCAAACGCGTCAGCGACAATGTGCGTACCCAGCTTAGCGGCGGGGGGTTGAACGGGTTCGGCAGGCGGGCCATCGCCGGGATTGCCCGCCGCCCCTGGCTGCAGCGCATGCTGTCGCAGCGCGCGGCGCTGCTGCGGGCGCCGTTTGTCGAGCACTTGATTCTGGAAGATTGGCTGCTGGAACAGGAAGTTCCTTAGCCCGGTTGACTCAGGAACTTCGTCGCGAGGAGTCGAGAGCGCTGCGGCTGAACGGAAAACCGCGATCGAGGGCGCGCAGCGTATTGGTGAATAGGTGAGTCAGGGGCGATGGCGCACGGACACAGCAGACGCGACACGTTCGCGTTCGCAGCAGAAGGCTCGTGCTTCATTTGGGCTTCGTAGCGTGCCGCAGGCTGCTGCCGGCTATCGCTAGGGTCGGGGCACGAAGGGCGGCAGGCGCACTTCTCCGCGAGCGGCCAGGTCGACCAGCGGTTGCCAGTTGCCGTCGTCCAGCGGAATTCCTTCCACGGTGCGCTGTTCGAGCGTGCGCCGCTCGGGGTCGCCAGGAAGCACGATCGCGTCGACCCCGGCAGCGCGCGGACAGCCACGCACGAAATCGACCAGTGCCTCGGCCTCGCGCGCGAAATGCCCCGCGCCCCCCAGCGCCGCGGGATCGATCACCTGAAGGAACACGCAATTGCCTAGCGGGTTCTCGGGGCGCTCTCTAGCGCAGACGCCGCCCGACAGTGCTCCGGTCAACAGTTCGATTGCCAGCGCCAGGCCGAACCCCTTGTAGGCTTGGTCGCCCCCCAGGGGAAGAATCGAACCGGGCGGATCTTCGTACAGCACTCGGGGATCGGTGCTGGGTTGGCCCAGGCTGTCGAGCAGCCAGCCGGCCGGCGCGGGTTGTCCGGCCAGCTTTAAAATGCGCACTTTGCCTTCGGCCGTGGCGCTGGTGCCGAAATCGAGAATGATCGGCCCACGCGGCGTCGGCAGACCGATGGCCAGCGGATTGGTCCCCAACCGAGGCGCCATGCCCCCTACGGGCGCCACGCGACGGGCGACACCGTGGGTGTTGACCATCACCTGGGTAATCAGTCCCGCCTCGGCCGCGCGCTCGCAGTATTCTCCCAAGCGGCCGATGTGTCCCGAGTGCTTGAGCGTGCCCAGCGCCAGTCCGGCCGACTGTGCCATGGGCAACAGGCGATCGAGCAATCGCTGAGCCTGTGTTTGGCCGAAGCCCCACTGACCATCGGCCACGACGGTACAGGCGGTCTCGCGCTCGACGACCAGTTCCACGCCGGGCCGGACATCACCGCGGCGCACGCCATCACAATAATACGGAACGCGCATCACGCCGTGCGAATCGTGCCCTCGTAGATTGGCCCCCACCAGGCTGTGCGCCACCCGCGAGGCTTCGTCGGTGCCGACGCCGGCGGTGGCTAAGAGCGCCGCGGCAAAATCCGTCAGGTGTGGAGCCAGGATGGTGGGCACGGCATTCCTTTCGCCAAGGGGGGAGACAGGTTCAAGGCCGGTGTGGCAGCAGCGTTCAACCGTCGCACGGGGGCGGCGAGGTTGCCAACTGGCGTGCCGCTTCGAATAGCGCCACCGCCACGGCATTCGACAGGTTCAAACTGCGTGCTTCCGGACGGATGGGAATGCGCAGCGAATGGTCGTGCTCGGCCGCCAGCAATGAGTCGGGCAGCCCTTGCGATTCGCAGCC
>CAYSXM010000206.1:0-7054 GCA_964434905.1 uncultured Pirellulales bacterium
GGCCCTGTGGGCAACTCGGCTCGGCAAGGACAAGGTCGATGCCTCGGACTTCGAACAAGCCCGCGACAAAGTGCTGATGGGCGCCAAGCGCGAGGAGGTGCTCAACGAGCACGAAAAACGCATTACCGCCTATCACGAGTCGGGGCATGCGCTCTTGGCCTGGCTGGTTCCCGGCGGAGATCGCGTGCACAAGGTCACGATCATTCCCCGCGGCCGGGCCCTGGGGGTCACTCAGCTCCTGCCGCAAGAAGACCGTCTCAACATCGGCGAAAGCCAGATCCACGGCCGGCTGACGTTCATGCTGGGCGGTCGGGCGGCAGAGAAACTCATTTTCGATGAGTACAGTGCCGGCGCTGAAGACGACCTGAAGCGCGCTACGGAACTCGCCCGCCGCATGGTCACCCACTGGGGCATGAGCGAGCGGCTGGGGCCCGTCGCATTTCGCATCAGCGAAGAGCACCCCTTCCTGGGTAAGGAGTTCCACGAGCAGCGAGTTTTCAGCGAGCACACCGCGCAGGTCATCGACGAGGAGATTTCGCGCATCTTGCACACCGCGGCCGAGCGCGCCCGAACGCTTCTGGCGAAGCATCGCACGTTGCTCGACAATCTGGCCGGCGCGCTGGAAACTCGAGAAGTGCTCGGCGAGGAGGAGATCGAGGCCATTCTCGGTCCCTCGCCCAACCAGTGGCCAGACGCCAACGGCAAACCCCTCGCACCGGAGGCCACTGGGCCAAACACCACTGGGCCAAACACCACTGGGCCAAACACCACTGGGCCATCGGCCACTGCTCCAAACACCTAGCAACTGAAGCAGTTGTAGCCTTCCTTGAGCCTGATCGTGGTTCGATGTCCAACGACCGGCGTGCGCATGTTCCGGGTGGTACGTTCTTTTTCGCCGTCGCGACGCACCGACGGCCGCAGTTGTTTCATGTCGCGACTGGCCGGTCGTTGCTGGGCCAGATGATTCGCGAATGACAACATGACTGAGAATTGCGAGGGGGTCAGGAAGCTCGTTTTCGGCCGACGGAAGTTGGTTGAATTCAGTGCGTGTTGACCGAAAAAGGTTCCAGACCCCGACCTTGCAGTTCTCCTGGGGCGGCGGCCGTGGCGTGCTGGGGTGGTGGTTCAAGGCCCGGTGCTATTGGCTCGCGCGCAGGCGCTCGCTGGCGGCGGTGGTGCGGGCGAGTCGCTGTTCCAGTTCATCGAGGCTAGCACGTTCCTTGTCGACCACGTCGGCCGGGGCACGATCCACAAAGTTGGCGTTGGCAAGTTTCTGACGTTTCGCGGCGATGAGGTCGGCCAGTTTGGCCAGTTCCTTGTCGTTTTTCACGAGTTCCGCAGCCACGTCGATAAATTGCGCCAGGTCGACAAACACTTCGCCCGCCGCGATGCCGAATTGCGCTGCGTTTTCCGGCGGAGCGACGTGGGGGCCCCAGGCCGTGGCTTCGGCGGCCGCCATCGAAGAGAAGTAGGGTGCCATGGGCGCCAAGAGGTCGGCCAGGGCCTGGTCGCAGCGCACAGCAAACGGCAGTTTTTCCTTGGGAGGAATGTTCTGTCGGCTGCGCACGTCGCGCAGTCCGGCCAGCAGTTCTTGAAAACGCGCAAAGCGGGCTTCCATTTCCGGGCTCTGCCGGCGGAGGTCGGCCAAGGGCCAGGGAGCGATCATGACGCTGTCGCTGGCCGGTTCCGGCGCAGGCAGCCCCCGCTGGGCAGCGCAGCGCCCCAGCAGGTGCCAGACCTCTTCGGTCACGAACGGCACCAGGGGATGCAGCAACCGGAGCAGCACGTCGAGCGTGTGGGCCAGCAGGCGCTGGGCCAGCGGTCGCTGGACTGGGTCTTGCAGCCGGTATTTCACCATTTCGACATAGAAGCTGCAGAACTCGTCCCAGGCGAAATCGTAGAGTAACCTCGCGGCGTCGGCGAACTGGAAGCGATCGAGCGCGTCGTCGACCCCGGCGGTAACCGTGGCCAACCGGCTCTGTAGCCAACGGTCTTCGAGCAGCAGGTCGGCATCGGCCACGGGGCCGGCTTGGTAATCTTCCAGGTTCAAGAGCACGAACCGCGAGGCATTCCAGAGCTTGTTGCAGAAGTTGCGAGCCAGCTCGAAGCGGTCGCTGACTACGGCGCCGCGGGGCAGCGCCACATCGGCTGGTTGATTGGCCCACTGGGTAGAGAATTCGCCATGGCACTTGGCACACTTCACGCGCGCCAGCACCCGGTTCTGCTTGGTTTGAGCAATCAGCGTAGCGCAATGGGGACACTCGAACTCGACCGGCATCCGCACGTCTTGCGTTTCGGTGCTCAGGTAGGCCAGACCGAAGCGCAGCGCATCGGCGCCGAATTTCTCGATCACGTCGATGGGGTCGACGCCGTTGCCCTTGCTCTTCGACATGGTTTCGCCATAGCCGTCGAGAATTTTGGGGTGGATGTAGACATCGGAAAATGGCACCTGTCCCAAGTTGAACAGGCCTGTCAGCACCATCCGGGCGACCCACAGGGTGATGATGTCGCGGCTGGTCACGAGCACCTGGGTGGGATAGTAATAGGCCAATTCCGGCGTGCGATCGGGCCAGCCGAGCGTGGAGAACGGCCAGAGCGCCGAGCTGAACCAGGTGTCGAGCACGTCGGGGTCGGGTGTCAGTTTGTGGCCGGGCACGGCATCGGCGGCCAGGTCGGCATCGCGCGAACAGATCAACCAGCGGGCGGCGGTTTCATCGCGGCACCAGGCCACGTCGTCGCGACCGGCAAAGGCGGTGGCCAATTCGTCCTCGGTGGCGCCGTCGAGGTACCAGATGGGAATGCGGTGGCCCCACCACAGTTGCCGGCTGACCGGCCAATCGCGTTTTTCACTGAGCCAGTCGGTATAGCCCCGGGCATAGCGCGCGGGGGTGATGCGCACTCGGCCATCGGCCACGGCATCGATGGCGGTTTGCGCCAGGTGCTCCATGCGCACAAACCACTGGTCGGTCAGCAGCGGTTCGATGGGTGTCTTCGAGCGCTCGGAATGTGCGATTTCGATCTCGCGGTCCTCGACCTGCGCCAATAACCCCGCTCGATCGAGGTCTTCAACCACGCGGCGGCGGGCGGTGGGCAGATCGAGCCCGGCATACGGCCCCGCCGCGCCATTGAGCGTGCCATCGAGATTCAAGATGTTGATTTGGGGGAGATTCTGTCGCTGACCTACCAGATAGTCGTTGGGGTCGTGGGCGGGAGTGATTTTGACGCAGCCGGAGCCTAGCTCGGGCTTGGCCCATTCGTCGGCCACTAAGGGGATTTCGCGATCGACCAGAGGCAGTCGCAGTTTTCGGCCAGCCTGGGCCATGGCGCGTAGTTGCTCGAGCTGGCGCAGCAGCGCGCGGCGGCGCTCGATCAGCGCGTCGAGTTGGCCTTGAATTTCACCTCGCTGCTTGGTGGGCGCGGCGGCCAGCTTTTCTTGCAAGGCCGACTGGGCGGCCGAGAGCGCGGCCGCGGGATCGGGATGCACGGCCACGGCGGTATCGCCCAGCATGGTTTCAGGGCGAGTCGTGGCGATGGTCACGTGGGTCGGCTCGCCCGGGGCGGGGTCGACGACCGGGTAGCGCAAGCTCCAGAAATGGCCTTGCACGGTTTCATGGGTCACTTCGTCATCGCTGATGGCGGTCTGTAGGTAGGTATCCCAATTGACGAGCCGTTGGCCGCGATAGATGAGGCCGGCGCGGAACAGACCGAAAAAAGTGTAACGCACGGCGCGGGCGCACTGGTCGTCGAGCGTGAAGCGAGTGCGACGCCAATCGCAACTGGCGCCAAGCCGCTTAAGCTGGCAGAGAATACGACGTTCATACTCGTCTTTCCATTTCCAGATGCGGCGCACCAGTTCTTCGCGACCCAGGTCGTGTCGACTAAGGTTCTCTTCTTGAAGCAGCCGGCGCTCGACCACCGCCTGTGTGGCGATACCGGCGTGATCGGTGCCGGGCATCCACAGCACGTTGAAACCCTGCATGCGCTTGTGGCGTGCCAGAATATCTTGCAGGGTGTTGTTCAACGCATGGCCCAGGTGCAACGCCCCGGTAACATTGGGGGGCGGAATGACCATGCAAAACGGGCGCCGCGCTGGGTCGGGCTGGCTGTGGAAGTAACCACGCTCTTCCCAATAGCGATACCAGCGGGTTTGAGCTGCTCCGTGGTCGTATTGTTTCGGCAGTTCGGTGGGGGGCGACGCAGCGGCCACGGCGGGTTCTCCGACAGATGCCAGACGAAATGGGAATGTTCGCGAAGCAATAGCGACAGCCCGGTGATGGCCGGGCGATCCCTGGCCCATCCAGCACCACACCGCCAGGAAGACACGCCGACCGGGGGCCGCGTTCGGGCCAGGGCCAGCACCGGTCGCACGGCGGTACGCAGCCGGTTGACTGTGGGGTGGAAAGCCGGCGCCAGGTTGAGGTTAGGTGCTAGGGGGCCGCGGCGAGTTGTCGCTGCGCTTCGTCCTTGCAAAGCTTATACTCAAAGCTGTCGACCAAGGCCATCCAACTGGCCTCGATTACGTTGGTACTGACACCCACGGTACCCCACACATCGAGTTCATCTCGACTTTCGATCATCACGCGGACACCCGCTGCGGTGCCAGCCTCGGAATTGATGACCCGGACCTTGTAGTCGACCAGGTGGGTGCTGGCCAGATTGGGGTAGACCTCTTCCAGGGCGCGGCGCAGGGCGGCGTCGAGGGCATTGACGGGGCCGTCGCCCTCGGCCACCACGTGCCGCACCTGGTGGCCGACTGCCAGCTTGACGGTGGCCTCGGTGACGATGGCGCCTTGGCGGTCGGCCTCGACATTGACGCGAAAGCCTAGCCGTTCGAAGTGCGGCCGGAAGGTGCCGGCGCAGCGCTGCACCAGCAGATCGAACGACGCTTCAGCCGCCTCGAACTGATAGCCCTGGTTTTCCAGAGTGACTACCCGCGCCAGAATGTCGTCCATCAGCCGGCGGTCATCTTGCAGGTTGTGCTTGGCGGTCAGCGCCATGATGGTCGAACGCCCCGATAGCTCGCTCACGAGCACGCGTCGCGTGTTACCCACGCATTCGGGGGCGATGTGTTCATAACTTTGCGAGCTCTTGGCGACGGCGTGAACATGCATGCCACCTTTGTGCGCAAAGGCGCTCTGACCGACGAACGGCTGGTTCGACCGAAGATGCATATTGGCCGTTTCGTAGACGTAGCGCGACAGCTCGGTCAGCCGTCCGACGCCGTCGCCGGCGAGCACTTGGTAGCCGACTTTTTTCAGTGCCAGGTTGGCGGCCACGGAAATCAGATCGACGTTGCCGCAGCGTTCCCCGACGCCGTTGATGGTGCCTTGCACCTGGATGGCGCCGGCGTCGATGGCAGCCAACGAGTTGGCCACGGCCAGTTCGCAATCGTTGTGGCAGTGAATGCCCACGGGGGCATCGATGGCCGACTGGGCCTCGCGCACCAGCGACGCGACTTCCTCGGGCATGCTGCCGCCGTTGGTGTCGCACAAGACCACCAACCGCGCGCCGGCAGCCATGGCGGCCTCGATGGTCTGCCTGGCATAGGCCGGGTTGGCCTTCCAGCCATCGAAGAAATGTTCGGCGTCGTAGATGACCTCGCGCCCCGCGTCGTGAAAAAAAGCCACGGTGTCGGCGATCATTGCCAGGTTTTCGGCAAGCGACACGCCGAGCACTTCGGTGACATGAAAATCCCAGGTCTTGCCGACGATGGTCACGGCCGGGGTCGCGGCGGCAAGCAGGGCTTGCATGCCGGGGTCGTCGGCGGGGCGCAAACCCTTGCGGCGTGTCATACCGAAAGCGCACAGCTTGGCGTGTTGCCACGGCAGGGCAGCAGCCCGGGCAAAGAACTGTGCATCTTTGGGGTTCGAGAGCGGATAGCCCCCCTCGATATAATCGAACCCCAGTGCATCGAGTCGCCGTGCGACCAGTAGCTTGTCTTCCAGCGAGAAGCTGACGCCTTCGCCTTGGCTACCGTCGCGCAGTGTGGTGTCGTAAAGCTGGACGCGTCGCATTGGATGGGCCTCGGCGGCGCGGTAGCGCCGATCAACGGACACAAAAAAACCCCGAGACCGCGGCGGCCCCAGGGCAGGTCAGAAGATCGCGACAACGCGGCAACCTAGGGGCCGGGGGGACGGGCCTCGAACAACAAGCGTGTCGGAGGCCTCACGCCTCCACGCTAATGGCGATCGGAACCAGCACCGTTACCGCCACGCACTGGACGTGGCCAGTGGTGCGAGCCGAGGTCGGGTAGCCGGTACGCGGACAAGTCATGCGACGGAAACTCCTTCTGTAGCATAACCTAGGTCGCGGACCCACGGCTGTCAACGCAGCCCGATCGGCCCTCGGGCGTAGCCCATCAGGCGCGGCGACGGCGAAACCGCCGCATTTGTGCCGCTGAAAGTGGGACCTCGTCCGGGTCGGCGTCGTCGGCCGGGTCGGCGCCAGCTTGGCCAGGTTGAAAACCATCGCCGGACGGATGCCGCTCGGAGACTTCGTCTGCAAATTGGTCCCCGGTCAGTTCGGATTCACGCGATGCGGCGCGGCCGGTGTCTGTCTTGGGCTTGCGCCGGCGAGGCGCCGACTGGGACCGACGGGGCACACGTTGGGTCACTTCGACTTCGGCCGGCGGTTCGTCGGCCTGCTGGTCTCGATCTTCGAGTTCGTCTTCCCAAGCATCGCGCATGCTGCTCCGAGAAGAGTTCACGGCCATCGCCTGGTCTCGTTCGTCAAGCTGGCTGTCCCAGTCGTCGGCATTGTCGGCCGTTTCGTCATCGTCGAAGACGGTTTCTTCTGCCTGGTCGAGGTCGTCGGCCTGGTCGGGCAGTTCGTCCCAGGGGGCCGTCAGCGTTCGCGCCATCGACTTGGCTACAGGCACCGGTGGCGCGGTGAGCGTGGCGACGGGCAGCGCAGCGCGTGCCGATCGTTCGACCGGCGCGGGCGGGGGAGCGTCGTCGCTGCGTTCGGCCAACAACAGCCGGTTCGATCGCGCGGCCTTGACCGGCGCAATGGGCGGCGGAGCTGGCTCGGGGCCTCCGGCGGTCAGGGCGCGCCA
>CAYSXM010000207.1:0-7050 GCA_964434905.1 uncultured Pirellulales bacterium
GCAAGTCTTCACTACCTTTGGTCGCTTTCGGTCAACGCAACGGAAGTCAACGCAAAGTCGCAAAGACGCCAAGTCGCAAAGCAGAGGGGGGAAGCAGAGGCGGGAAGCACAACCTGAATTCCTTGAGTCTTGGCGTCTTGGCGTTGCATTCTTCAACTGGCCGCAGTGGGTCGCCGCAGCCGAGCAGCCGAGCAGTCGCGCGGGATTGCTTCTTGCCGACCAGGTGGGAGCCGAGTTGGGCTCAGCCGTGCTGCACGTTCGGTTCCAGTTCGCCCAGGTGGGCGACGACCCACTGTCGCGGCCCGTGCGATTCGATTCGACCAGTGCCCAGTAGGTGCGCGACTTGCCGTTCTTACGTCGGTTACATCGCCGTAGAACCATGCGAGCACTCCTTCGCTCGAGGTGCAGGCAGCATCGCACCGAAATCGACGACTTCGAGCCACAAGGTCTTCACCACACGCCAAATCGCCGGCCGCACACCACCAAATGACTTACGTGCGATCGAAGGCCAGAAATGCAAATTTCAGCGTGGTAGCGTAACTTGGGTTAGGCGTGGTATAGCAGCCCTGTGGAATTGGGCCCCGCGGAATGGGGCCCTACTGTGCCCAAAACGAACGGCTACGAGGCTGGGTCGTCGGGCGCTGGCGGCTGTGGCGCCGGTGGCGACACCTGGGGTGCTGGCGCGTCGGCAGGTTGCTGTTTGAGTTCGAGCAATTTCTTCAGCTCGCCAAAGGTGCGCACCGGGGCTTTGCCTTGTTCCATGGCTTTGGTCAGTTTGACCACAACCGGGGGGCGTTTGCGGGCGAGACGTTCGGCGACTTCGGCATCGATATTGGGTCGTGGCGGCGCGGGGCGGCCGCCGTGCACGCGGTTGCCGCCTCGGCCGGAACGATTGCCCTGTTGGCCCTGGTTGGAGCCGCGCCCCTGGCCCTGTCCGGCTGTTTGCCGAGAGCCCTGTCCGGCTGTTTGCCGAGAGCCCTGTCTGGTTTGCCCTGGGCCTGGGCGCGATTGCCCCGAGTTGGGCCGCGGCGGGCGGTCGCCGGCGCCGGCGGCGGGGCGCCCGGTGGTCGGGGGAGCTTGGCCCTCGGCCGATTGTTGTGCCGGGCGTCTTGGCGGGGGCTGCTGACGAGCCTTGCGCTCCTCGGCCAGCTTGGCACGTGCAGGGTCGATCATGGTCAAGGAAACGCGGCGACGTTCCTTATCGATCGAAAGCACCCAGACGGTGACAATGTCGCCGACTGCCGCGACTTCGTGTGGGCTTTGGATGAAGCGGTCGGCCAATTGGCTGATGTGTACCAGCCCGCTATCGTTGAGGCCGATGTCGACAAAGACGCCGAAGTCGACGACGTTGAGGACGGTTCCAGACAGCTCCATGCCAACGGTCAGGTCTTCGAGCTTGAGAATTCCGCGTTTGAAGACGGGCTGGGGAAGATCCTCGCGCGGGTCGCGACCAGGCCGAGCCAGTTGGGCGAGGATATCTCGAAGCGTTAGCTCGCCCACCTGCCACTGATTGGCCAACGCGGCGGCATCGACCGTGGCGGCGCGTTCGGCCGACTGGGCGCGGAGCTCCGGGTTGGCCAGATCTTCGGGCTGGAAGCCCAGATGAGACCAGAGCATTCTGGCGACTGCGTAGCTTTCCGGATGGATGGTTGTGGCGTCGAGGGGGTCGTCTCCGTCGACAATGCGCAGGAATCCGGCGGCCTGGGTAAAGGCCGCTTCGCCCAGGCCGGCCACTTCCATAAAACGGGTTCGATTGCGAAAGGGCCCGTGCCCGACCCGGTGATCGTACAGTCGACGGGCGGTCAGTTGATTCAGCCCCGAGACATAACGCAGCAAGGCGGGGCTGGCCGTATTGACGTTGACGCCGACGAAGTTGACGCACGATTCGATCACCGCATCGAGCGAGGTGCGCAGGTGCTTGGCCTTGACATCGTGCTGATACAGGCCGACGCCGATGCTAGGCGGGTCGATTTTAACTAGTTCGCTGAGCGGGTCTTGTAGCCGGCGGCCAATGGAAATGGTGCCGCGCAGGGTGGCGTCGTGGCCGGGGAGTTCTTCCCGGCCCAGGGGGCTGGTGGAATAGACGCTGGCACCGGCCTCGTTGACGATAACGTAGGCCAATCCCTGGTCTTTCCATTCGTTCTGGAGCAGGTCGGCGACCAGTTCTTCGGATTGCCGGCAGCCGGTGCCGTTGCCAAAGGCGATGACGGTGGGGTGATGTTTTTCGGCCAATTCCAACAGCTTGGCCCGGCTGGCCTGGCGGCGATCGTCCTTGCCAATGATATGAATCACGGCGTGTGCCAGGGGGCTGCCAAACTCGTCAAGCGCCGCGACCTTGCAGCCGCTGCGAAAACCGGGGTCGATGGCCAGTACACGGCGACCGCGCACCGGTGGCTGAAGCAACAGATGCCGCAGGTTGCGCGCAAACACCTCGACGGCGTGCGCCTCGGCGGCGTCGGTCAGCTCGCGCCGCAGTTCGCGCTCCAAGCCGGGCAGCACCAGCCGGTTGAGCGCGTCGCAGGCACAGCCGCGCAACAGGTCGGCGTGGGGATGATCTTCGGGAACAAGTATGCGGTCGGTGGCCTGCTCCAGGGCGTCTTGATCGACTTCCACGCGCACCCGCAACACCCGAGCGCGTTCGCCCCGGTTGATGGCCAACACGCGGTGCGGTGGAATCCGCCGCAGCGATTCTTGATAGTTGAAGTAGTCGCGAAATCGTTGTTCCAGATCGTCGAGCTTGACGACCGGCTTGCCTTGCTTGCGACGCGGTGGAGCGGGCTTGGCGGTTGTCGCGGCGACGGCCGGGGCAGGAACCGATGCGGCTGCCGATGAGAGTTCCGGTTCGTCCGCGGAATCGATTTCGCCAGCCGGTAGCGTGGTGGCGACGCACGACGTATCCGAGTCCGCGGTGGCAGAGTCGGTGGCCTGCAGGGTGTCGTCGGCGAGGTCGGAGTGCTCGCCCGCGCCTGGCTGCGCGGCGGAGTCGAGTTCACTCGCTGGCAAATGGCTGGCCTCGGGTTGCGAGTGCTCGACCCCGGCGTCGGACTCGACCATCGCCGGTTCGTCCACGACGGCGACCGCAGCGTGTGGCGAGGGTTCACTGCCGGCAGGCGGCTTGGCCTCGGTTTCGGCTTTGCTGGTGACCAGCTTGCCCGTTCGCTCGACAATTTGCCGAAGCTGCTGGCGCAGGTCGGCGCGTTCAGAGAACTGTTCGGCCAGGATGTGACCGGCGCCGAGGAGCGCCTCGGCCGGAGTCTTCACTTGGCGATCGGGATTGACGTAGTCGGCGGCGCGGGCGGTCAGATCGGCGCAGACGGGGTCGGCGGAGAGAATCTCGCGGGCGAGTAGCTCTAGACCACGTTCGCGCGCCAGCGTGGCCAACGTGCGCTTCTTGGGCTTGTAGGGCAAGTACAAGTCTTCGAGGCGTTTGGCAGAGTGCGCTCCGAGAATCGCCGCAGCCAACTCGGGGGTCAATTTCCCCTGAGCTTCGATGGAACGCAGGATGGTCTGCTGGCGCTCGGCAAGCAGCCGCGCCTGGCCGATACGAGACTGGACCTGGCGGATTTGTTCTTCGTCGAGTCCGCCGGTCTGGTCTTTGCGATAGCGGGTGATGAAGGGGACGGTGTTGCCTGCATCGAGCAGTTCGACGACCTTGGCCAACTGCGGCAGGGCAATGCCAAGCGGCTTGACCAGCGAGTTGAGATCGACGCTTACCCGAGAGCTCATCGAGCGTTCCCGCCGGTCGGACAATGCGCCGCAGGCGCGCAGCACAGTTTGGGAGACAATAACCCGCTCGGCAATCTAGGGGTTTCGGCGGGGGATTGTCAAGCAGACCAGACGCCGAACAACCGTTCACAAAGATAGGTGCAAAGAGACGTTGCGCCATGCGGAATCGTTTCATGGGGGCCGGCCGCCTGCCGCCCGACAGGGTGCGACGATTTGCAAGGGGCCCGATGAGCGCCTGACCCGGGGGTGGCGACCGGTGCCGGGTGCTGGCGGCCCCGAGACTTCCCAGTTACCCCAGCCATCGGGAAGCGGGCGTGAGGGCGCGGCTGGATCGATCGTGGTTGGCAATTAGAGCAAATTCCCAGGCGGCCGACTGCCGATAAGCGAGGTGCGTCGGAGTGGACCCGGTTTCGCGGCACTCAGGGATGAGTGCACGGGGAATCCAGGCTTGGTCGCCGATGGCATCTGTTCCGTGACAAGACAAGGAGGTCTTCCACATGGCTCGCAGCCAGTTGCGCGTGTATTACGGTCCGGAAACGGTCGGTGGATCGCTGGCCGAATCGGCGACAGAGGCCGAGAAGGTGGCGGTGCCATTGGGCGAAATTCTGCCGCTGTTGGCCGAGGCCTTCCGCTGCCAGCGCACCTGGCTTCATGACTTCGACCAGGACGAAGTCTCGATCAGCAGCGACCTGTACGAGGTGATTCTCGCCTATCAGCATTGTCGCCGGCCTTCGGCCTAGCGGCACGTTGAAGCATTTGACAGGCTGCTAGGTACTGCCAGACAGCGCCGCCACCGCGGCGGCGCGGTGGGGGTGCTGGTCGAACAGGCTGGCCATGCCGAGCGCCGCCAGCACCTCGGCACAAAACGGGCTCACGCCACAGAGCACCAGGCGACCGTTGCGCAGTTCGGTCTGCCGGGCGGCGCGGTGCAGCAGGCCGACAAAACTGGAACCGATAAACTGCGTGGCCGACATGTCAACGACCAACCAGGGACGTTCAGCGCCCTCGGCGGCACCCATGAGTGCCTGGCGCAATTCTTCTAGCGCGCGCTCGTTGAGCGAGTCGTAACGCTCCCAGAGCGTGAGCACCGTGACGCCGCGATCGGTTTCTAGCAGGATCATGATAGGCAAGGCTGGCGCGTGGTCGGCCCTGGGCCCCGGGGGGCCGACCCGGCTAACGGAACCCCTGCTCAGGCGAGTGGGATTCAGGGCAGGGCCTCATCGTAGCACCCCCGCTGCTGGCTGCTAGCGGTGATCAGGCCGTGTTTGGCCCCTGCGGGCGACCTGCCCCCGCAGTATTCCCTGCCACGCTAACCCGTTCGATTCCACGCGACAAAGTTCCTGAATAATCCGGGCTATAATTACACGCCCCCCGCGCGGGGGCGGTGAGTCTGGCCGCTGGGCCGGAACGTGCCCCGGCTGGGGCGCGGGTCCTGTGCGGCAGAGCGTTCCGCGCGGTGCTCCGGAAACCCTGGAGTCACTTTCCTACGATAGGAACCGAGGTTGCCCGTGGGCCAAACATCGCCGACCGATCTGCCAGGGCGTTCCGATTCGGAGGGATTGCCGGCGCGCGCGGGCTCGGTGGACCGTTCGCGCGTGGGGGATCTGATCGACTCGATCAAAGATGCCGCGGAAATGTTGGAACGTGATCAGGCGAGGCGTGGCGATCTGAAGATTCTGAGCCGAGCGCTGCGAGAGTTGCGCTATGCGTTCAAGGTGTTCGCGCCGTATCGCGGCCAATCGAAAGTCACGGTGTTCGGCTCGGCGCGGACGCGGCCCGATCACCCGGCGTACCAACAGGCCATGGCGTTTGGCAAGGCCATGGCGGACCAGGGGTGGCTGGTGGTGACGGGCGCGGCCAGTGGGATTATGGAAGCGGGGCACCGCGGGGCGGGGCGCGCGCACTCGATGGGGCTGAACATCTTGTTGCCCTTCGAACAAGAGGCGAACCCAATCATTGCGGGAGACCCCAAATTAGTCCACATGAAGTATTTTTTCACACGCAAGCTGATGTTCGTGAAGGAGTGCCAGGCGGTGTGTTGTTTGCCGGGCGGGTTTGGCACGTTGGACGAAGGGATTGAAGTATTGACGCTGCTGCAAACGGGTAAGCGCGACCTGGTGCCGGTGGTGTTCCTGGACGAGCCCGGCGGGCGCTTTTGGAGCGGGTTCCAGCAGTATGTGGTGGATAACCTGCTGGGGCAGAAAATGATTTCTCCGGAAGACCTGAGTTTGTACAAGCTGGTGGACCGGGTGGAAGACGCGGTGGCGGAGATCTTGCAGTTCTACCGTGTGTATCACAGCATGCGGTATGTGCGCAATCGACTGGTGCTGCGGCTGAAGAGCGCTCCATCGGTGGAGCTGTTGGAAGGGATTCAGCAACAGTTCTCCGACATTCTGGTGGAGGGACAGTTTGCCCAGGGAGGCGCGTTGCCCGAAGAGCGCGACGAGCCCGAACTAGCGGCGTTGCCACGGCTGGTGTTTCGCTTTAATCGCCGCAGCCTGGGCCGGCTGCGGCAATTGATCGATGTGTTGAACGTGGGACAGATCGCGGCCGAAGCATAGCGCCCCTGTTCACACGGCGCGGGCTTGCCGCGCGGGGTGCGGTCGGTAGTAGCCGGGGCGAGGCGAATCGGCTATGGTGCGCATCATGACTACCCACGGGCAACGACCGCGTAGCGCCGAACTTATGTCGCGACACGACACCGCGCTGTTGGTCGTCGATGTGCAAGGCAAGCTGGTGACACTGGTGCCGGGCTATCGCCGGCTGGTGTGGAACGTGCGCCGCTTGATTGATGGCGCTAAGCTGCTGGGTTTGCCCGTGGCGGCGACCGAACAATATCCCCAGGGGTTGGGCCCGACCGTGGCAGAGTTGGCCGAGCGTTTGCCGGCCATACCTGCCAAGCGCGCGTTTAGCTGCCTGGAGTGTGGCGAGGTCTTTGCCACGTTTGAACAAGCGGGCGTGACGCGGGTGATGTTGGCAGGAATCGAAGCGCATGTCTGCGTGCAACAAACGGCGTTCGATCTACTGTCGGCCGGTTTCCGGGTGTATGTGGCGGTCGATGCCGTGGGTTCTCGCCACGCGGTCGACCGCGATACGGCGTTGGGGCGGATGGATGCTTCAGGCATCACGCTGACCACGACCGAGGCGGCGCTATTCGAATGGTGCGAGACCGCGGCCGCACCGGAATTCAAGGCCTTGAGCCGGCTGGTGCAGGAACTGGCCCCGGCCGAATAGCCCTGGTCGTCGCGGGCGTGGCCCCGGGGGAAGAACAGCGCCCCAGGGGTCGATTATGCCGGTTGACCCCAACAGTCGGATTGGCCGAAG
>CAYSXM010000208.1:0-7021 GCA_964434905.1 uncultured Pirellulales bacterium
CGACATGGATCTCGCGGCCAAAGCGCTGGAAGACTCGCGCCGGCTTGCGCCGACCCGCCTGGAGTCGTATCTCGATGTGGCAGCCGCCTGGGAAGCTGCCGGCAACCTAGAAACGGCGGAGCAGCGGGCACGGCAATCCGCGAATCTTGCGCCCCACAATCCTGCGCCCTGGCTGCTCCTGGCGCGCTTGGAGTTGAGAAGGCAACGCGAGTTGCCGGCCCAGGCACGCAGCCTGGCCGAATTCGACCAGCTTATCGACCAGGCGGAGAGCCGCGCTGCCGATCGGGTGACGCTGGCGGTGCTCGAATCGGATGCCCGCGAAATGGCAGGCCGCGCCGACGAGGCGTCGCAACCGCTCGACGAACTGTTGACCGCACTGCCCACAAACCCCACGTTGCTCGAGGCGCTCGCGCTGCACAACGCCAAACATCGGCGATTGGATCAGGCGCTGCAGTTCGTCGAGCGCCACGCACTTGTCAGCGACTCGCCGCTGACCAATACCGTGCTGCGGGCCACCGTTCACCTGCAGTGTGAAGGTGCCGGCGAAGCCGAGCGCGTGCTGGCCAGCGTCGAGCCGCGCGAAGGCACCAGCACCAGTGCCGCGCGCCAGTTCGAATCGGCACAACTAGCACTGCGGCTGGGTAACCTGGCCGAGGCGCGCGAGCGACTGCAGGCACTGCACAAACGGCATCCTTCGACGCGCTCGTTGCGGCTGTTGGCGCAGCTTTCGATCGAGGCCCAGGATTGGAATGAAGTCGCGCGCTGCGAGGAACTGCTCAAGAAGCTCGGCGGTACCGACGGCACGCTGTGGCGATTCTTGCGGGCAATGCGGCTCTTGGAGCAGCGCGACACGCCTTCCCCGGCGGCGCTGACTGAAGCCGGGGAACTGGCAAACGCCATCCGCCACCGGCGCGGAACCTGGCCGTCGGGACACGTGTTGGCGGGCATGTGGTGCGAACGTCGCCGCGACTGGGACGCCGCCATCGACGCTTATCAAACGGCCGTCGAGCTGGGAGAGCGGCGGCCCAGCGTTCTGAGCCGACTTCTCAAGCTGCTGGTCGAGCAAGGCCGATTCGACGACGCGCGGAAGCCCGCCGATCTGATCTACGCGCTCGACGACCAATCGCCTGCCACGTTGGGAACAGAAACCGACGATTTGCTGCTGAACATGGCGCTCAAGGAACAGCAGTTGGTCCGGGCCGAGGAATTGGCGCGCAATCGCACTGAAAGAGAGCCTCAGGCAGCGGCCGGGTGGCTCTGGCTGTCGGAATCGCTGCTGTTGAGTGGCCATGACGCGGAGGCCTATTCCGCGATTCAGCGGGCGCTCGAGCTCGCCCCCGATGATTATCGCTGCTGGTCTGGCCTGTTGAGATTTCTGTCGCGGACCGGTCGAACCGACGACCTGCGGGCCAAGGTCGAACAATTGCAGAGCGCCACCGATCTCGAGGAGGGAGTTCGCCAGTTCGCGCTGGCGCAGGCGCTGGAAATGCTCGAGGAGGAAGCCGCTTGCCTCGAGCACTATCGCGAGGCGATTCGCTTGGCGCCCGATGTCGTGCTGGTGCAGCGCGCGGCGGGTGCGTACTTGGCCACTCGCGATGCCCCCGCGGCAATACAATGCTGGCGACAGGTTGTGGCCAACTCGCCGACTTCCTGGCTCAGCCGGCAGAAACTGATCGAACTATTGAATACGCAACCCGGCGACGCCGCCTGGCGCGAGTCCTGGTCGCTCTGGCAGCAGGGCGTTAACCACCAGCGGCTCGATCCGCTTCAGGTGCGCCTGGGCACGAGGTTGCTACTCAAACGAGGAACACTGGCCCAGCGGCGCGAAGCGCGCGAACTTCTTGAGCGGCTTCGCGAGCAACAGTCCGAGTTCGACGACCACGACCGGTTCTTGCTGGCCCAGCTCGCCGCTCAGGACGGCAACGACGAGACCGCCGAGGCGCTGTATCGCGAGCTGGTAACCGCCGCGGACGCGACCGAGGAACATTGGTTAGCCTACGGCCATTTCCTGTTGGATCGCAGGCGCGCGGAAGAGGCCTACAACTGCCTGAGCCAGTTGCAAAGCCTCGGTTGGAACACGCTGGCCGAGCTGGTCTTGCACGTCCGCTGCCTGCGGTTGCTATCGCGCGATAGCGAAGCCCGGCCGCTGATCGACGGCTGGTTCGACTTGCCCGAGCACGCGGCCCTGGTTTCGCCAGACCAGCCCGGCGCGGTGGCGTTGGCCAAAGGCCGGGTGTGCTCGGCCGCCGGAATGATCGACCCGGCCGAGCAATTGTTTCGAGAGGCCTACGCGCAAGACCGCGCCCTGTTCGCGCCGCTGGTTGAATCGCTGGCCCAACAGGCGCGCACCGGTGAAGCGATCGCGCTGTGTCTTGAGCAAACCGGCTCGGGCGAGGAGCTACCCGCCGCGCGGCTTGCAGTGCAGATCGTGGCGCGGCAAGGGGCCACGGCATCCGAGGCGTCCCAGATCGAGCCGCTGCTCCAGCGTGCTTTGGCGCAGTCGAACACCGATAGCGAGTTGTTGTTCGCAATCGGCACGTTGCGATTCATTCAAGACCACCCCCAAGAGGCCGAGCAACTGCTGCGCCGCGCGATCGAACTCGACCCACGGCACGCCCGCGCCATGAGCAACCTGGCCATGTTGCTCTCGCAATCACCGCCGCGGCAGAGCGAGGCGTTGTCGCTGGCGGAACAGGCTATTGACCTCGATGGCCCCCAGGAAGAACTGCTCGACACCCTGGCCGTGGTGCAATTGCAACTGGGTAACGCAGTGGATGCCAGGAAACTGTTGGAGGGAATCGTGCAGGCTCAATCGTCCGCGCCGAACTGGTGGATGCACCTGGCGCAGGCCCAGCGGATTGCCGGCGATCGGAGCGCGGCGCTCGTATCCTGGCGCGTGGCCCAAGAACGGGGGATCGAATCGTCCGTCATGGTGCCTTCCGAAAAGGCGATGGTGGCCGTTCTCAGCCAATCGCTTCGTCCTTGAAGCCGGTGTCGACCGCCGCTTCCTGTGCGTACGATTCGCCGCCGCGCCGCGCTTGCGGCAAGCATTTCCCAGCGCCGACCAGCAAGTGGCCAGACGTTACTGCGTGGCACTGAGTTCCCGAAAACGGTTCCACCGCCTGGCAATCTCGTCAGTCGAAAGCTGTACTCTGCTGCGCTGCAAGTGGTCGCGCAGCAGTGCCAACAGCCGCGACGTCGCCTCGGTGTGCCTCAATTCCCTGGAAAGCTCGCACCGCCGTGTGAGCGTTTCCCAGGCCAGCGCATCGTCCCGATCCGTCGGAATTTGTTCCCACAGTTCCAGGGCGGAATCCATTTTGCCGGAGGCACGTTCCAGGTCGCCCAACCCCAAGGTCACCCAGAAATCTGCCGGCGCCAGCTCCGCGGCGCGGGCAAAATAGCGCCGCGCCTGGTCGTATTTTTCGCGCGCCGTCGAGCGCGTTCCCGCGGCGATCAGCACCTCGGGATCGTTTGGTCCGCAACGAAGCGCCTCGTCGAGATCATGGTCGGCGTCGCCCTGTCCGTGGCGCATCGCGTCGCGGTAGCGCGCCAGCCAGGCCCGCGCGCTGGTGGGGTTCGAAGTGACCAGCGCTTGCAACGTGTCGACCGCTCCACGCTCGCGTTCGGCGGCCGACAGCTCGGGAAGGCGGCTGCGATAGACTTCGGCCACTTCGGATGCCAGCTCGACGTTGGAATGATCGAGCGCCAGCGCGCGGCGCGCCAGCTCGACGGCGCCGACAAAACCAACGCCGGTCCCTAGTTCCGCCCGCCGCAGTGCAACTTGGGCGCGGATTCGCCAGCCCAACGGGTTCTCGGGCGAGCGTTTCAGCAGCCGCTCGGCTTCCTCTCCGGCTTCGGTATACAGTTCAAGTTGGTAGAGTACCGCTGCCAAGCGCTCGCGCAGCTCGGTGTTGTCGCCCACTGCCAGCAGCGTCGCTCGGTACAGTTCCACGGCCTGGCGCTGCGCCTCGGGCGATTCCGCCGCGAGACCAAAGTTGCGCGCTCGCTCGACCCGTGCCTGAGAATCGTTAGGGCGCAGGCGCAGGTAATCCCCTCCCCAGGCCGCCGCCTGTTGCCAACGGCCTTGTTCCACCGACAGGGCAATTTGCCGCTTCAGTTCGCGGGCCTGATGCTCGGTGCGGTTGGCGTTCCACAACCAGAGGCCCGCCAGGCCGACAAGCACCGCGACCACCAGCAGAAACCGTCTTCGGGCGCGACCCATCGAGCGCGTGCTTGCCGAATCTGACAGCGGATGCGACGGCTCGCTACGGTTGTGCGATGATTTCGATCGGCGCCGGCGTCGCCTCGGCGTTGCCGAATCGTCGGTTGGCACCTGCCGGTCGAAATCGGCAGGCATTTCGAGGGAGGTTTCAGGGGCGCTGGCAGGAACCAACGTCTGGCCCGGGCCTGGTTCGGGCGCGACCATGTTGGGTGTGTCGGTGCCTGGCAGGTCTTCCGTCAGGCGATGGCGATGCGAGCCGTGCCTCTTTCGCCGACGCCTCGAGATGGAATGCGAGTGATCCTTGGTCGATGGTTGCGCGCCGAACCGGCGATCGAACACCCGGGCCCAATGGCCAGCGAAGCGCCGTAACCCGGCCGTCAAGTACGCGAAACGCTCCGACCAGATGCGACCTAGGCGGCGCACACCTGGCTTGTAATCGTTGCTTTTGGGGCGCGTATATGCCGAGAAATCGCGCTCGAAATCAGAATGGCGCGACCGATGACGGCGTTTCGTAGACATGACACACGACTAAAAAAACTCCGAGCCGGCATGGCCCCAGTTCGTCGCAGACCGTCGCCTATGGGTCGACCAGCCTGGCAGATTTGCGAAGTGCCTTCCCGGTGCTAAGTGTTGTCCAACCAATCCAGGCCTAAAGACTAAGCGTTGTCCAACCAATCCAGCACAAACCCGAATTATTCATGAACTTCGTCGCGAGCAGTCGAAAACGCTGCGGCTGTCAGGAAAACCGCGATCAGCCCGCCGAGCATATGGCGAATGCTAATATGGTGTGCCTGGGGCGATAACGGTCTCACGAAGCCGACGCGACGCGTTCCGCTTCAGCGGCACAGGGCTCCGGAAAACCTCGCATTCGAGCGGCCCATGAATGCCTGCATTCACGCCGCCCTCAAACTGCAGGCCTTCCTAATTATCCAAGCTGTTCCGAGCGGTGTCAATCATGCGAATACGGACGAACCCGACGGCACGAGTCGCTCGCCGCCCGAGCAGGCCGTTGAAGAATCAACAGGCTGCTGGGGCGCGCCACGCGGGGCGACTTGCGTGGCGCAGTGTCGACACCGAACATTTACCGCCGCCGCGCGCTCGCCCCGCCCGGCCCCTACATGCTTTCACGCTGGTAGAGTTGTTGGTGGTGATCGCCATCATCGGCATCTTGATTGCGCTGCTGCTACCGGCCGTGCAAGCCGCGCGCGAGTCGTCGCGGCGCACCATGTGCCTGAACCACTTGCGGCAATTGGGATTGGCGACCTTGATGTTTCACGACAATCGGGGGCACTTTCCCCCGGGCCGCGGCACGCCCAACCCGCGCGTGTTCTCGGCACTCGCGCATGTGCTGCCCTTTGTCGAGCAAGACGGCCTGTACCATCGACTGGATCTGGAGTCGGCGCCGCTCAACTTGGTGATACTTGGCGTTCCCTACAGCGGCGCGAAGAATGCCGCGGCCGCGGTCGACGTGGTGCCGGTGCTGTTGTGCGCCAGCGACCCGGCGGGGGGCCGTGTCAGCGGGTCGCCCTACGGCGGCACGAACTACGTGGCCTGCGTCGGCAGCGGAACCGTTCTAGGCGGCACCCTGGTCGATGCCGACGGCGTGTTTTATCGAGGGTCGAATGTGCGCGTGGCGGACGTCGACGACGGTACTAGTCAAACCATTGCGTTCAGCGAACGAACGCTGGGACCCGGGGTCGCGCCGACGACTTCCCCACCCACACCGGTGGAACCTTTTGTGTTGGAACTGACGAGCGGCAACGATGTTTCCGATGCCATGTGCGGCGCGCCGGCTAACGGCGGTTGGTATGCCGCGCGCAGTGCCAAGTGGATCTTGGGCAACTATGGCAACGCGCTGTACAACCACTACCATCGACCCAACGCCGCCGAGTGGGATTGCATGAACATCCAGCAGCAGAAGGGATTCATGTCGGCCCGCAGCAATCATCCCGGGGGGGTCGATGCGATGTTCCTCGATGGCCACGTGACGTTTGTCGCAGACCAGATCGACTTGGCGGTGTGGCGTGGGCTGGCCACGCGCGCCGGCGAAGAGGTGCTGTCCGTGCCCTGATCGGGAACGCGTGGTCTGGGGAATTCCGTGGCACGGATTCAAGTCGCGTCCCGTAGCTGACGTTTGATAAACTTGTCAAGCAGTGGTACCGCGAACGCATATTTTCCGTGCCTGTTTTTGTAGATCAGCCCGGCGTCGCCTAGCTTATTGAACATTTGGCTGATTTGGCTAGTGCTGAATGGCTTGGCCAAGCGCGCTTGGGATGCCTGAGAAACCTCCTGGAGTGTGAATTCGGAATCCGCATGCTCTGTTTGCACAATCACATACATTAGCTCTCGCTGGCGGTCGGTTGCGCGCGCCCATCGACCGGCAAAAAAATCCGAGTCTAGCTTTCTCAGAATCTCTTCAATAAACACTTGCGGCTGTTTCACGCCCGCCTCGGTCTGCTGCAAGTAGGAATCGTAAGCTTCCCTGCAAATAAACTGAATGAAATATGGGTATCCTCCGGATGCAGCGACAATCGGATCGACGGCAAGCTTGACGGGACAGTTCGCGTCGGCAATTGGTTTTTTGATTGCCTGTTTGCTGTCCGCGTCTGCCAATCGATCCAAGAAAACTACCCGAAACATACGTTCGGAATATGTTCTAGCCTCCACCAATTTTGGGAACAGGGTTGGCAAACCAGCCAACACGAGCATGAATGGAATGCCTTTCTTTTGAATTGATTGAAAGCAATCCAGTAACAATGAAAGCGGGTATTCATTGCGTGCGGCATGGTCCGCCATGTT
>CAYSXM010000209.1:0-7019 GCA_964434905.1 uncultured Pirellulales bacterium
CGACTGGGCCGAGTCCAAGCCCTTGGTCGATCCGCTCTTGGATTGGACCGGCGCCGGTGGCGAAGTACACCTCGTGGCGTGCGTACCGCGTCAACACGAGAACCTGACGCTGTCCACCTTGCGAGCGCTAGCCGGCGCACCCGCCGCCGACGTGCCGACCGGGTTCGAGATCGCCGTCACGAATCATGGACCGCAATCGGCACGGCAAGTACCTGTCGTGGTCCGCGAAGACGGCGCCGACCGTCCCGCCGTGGTTTTCGATCGGATCGAACCAGGCCAGACCAGCACTCGACGGGTGGATTTGGTGTTTGCCAGCGCCGGACCGCACGTGGTGGGCGCCCGTCTGCCGGACGACGCCGTGGCCGTCGACAATCGCTCGGAAATCGGGGTCGACGTGGCCCTGGAAACTCCCGTTTTGGTGATCGCCGACGAGCGCTCCTCGGACGACGCACGGTTCTTGGCTCGGGCCCTGGCGCCAGGGGGCGCCGCGCGCACCGGGTTGGCGCCGCGTGTCGAGCCGCCGAGTTTTTTGGCGACTAGCGAACTGGCCGGGTTTCATACGTTGTGGCTCGCCAACGTGCCGCGATTGGCCGATCGCGCCTGGCAGACTCTGGAAGGCTTTGTTCGTCGCGGTGGCAGCCTGGTGGCATTTTGTGGCGATGCGTGTGATGCATCGTGGTACACAACACGAGCTTATCGCGCGGGCGATGGCGTTTTCCCTTGTCCGTTGGCCGAGCCATTCGTGCTGCCGCGCGACGCGGATACCGCCGCTGCCGATCTGGAAATCAGCGCGCACCCCATGTTCCGCGTGTTTATCGGCCAGCGCAACAGTTTCCTGAACAGCGTGGCGGTCGAGCGCGCATGGCGGATACCGGCCGAATTTTCGGTGGAGCAAGCCCCCCAGACCTCGGTGCTCGCCCGGCTGCGAGGCGGCGCGCCGCTGGTACTGGAACGCCAGGTAGACCGTGGCCGCGTGGTGGCGGTCTTGTCAGGGGCCGCGCCTGTTTGGAACAACTGGGCGCGCAACCCCAGTTTCGTCGTGGCCATGTTGGAGCTGCACGACTATTTGGTTGCCGCCACACGCCCTGTCGAAGTGCAGCGCGTCGGGCGGCCGGTCGAATGGCTGCTCGACCCCCAGCGGCATGGCCCGCACCTGCGCGTGATTCCGCCGGGACAAACCCCGGCCGCGGCGCAGGACTTCGACGCCCTGCCCGGTGCGTCGGGCTGGAAAGCAGCCTTACCCGACACGACCGTGCCGGGGGTGTATACGGTTGAGCTCGCGCTCCGCGATGGCGGCAGCGAACTGCTCCACCTAGCACTGTGCGTCTCGCCGGAAGAGGGCGATTTACGGCTATTGGGTGAAAGCGAGCTATCGACCAAGCTAGGGCAGGTGCCTTGGGCCTACCACACGGCCGCCGCCTTCGAAGCCGCGGAAGATCGCGGCCGCGGCCTGTCGCTGGGCCAAGCGGTATGGATGGGACTGTTGGGGTTGCTGGTCGGTGAACAGGCCTTGGCGTATTGGGCCAGCCATCACCAACCCCATGCTACCGGGGGCCAGCCATGATCGGCCCCGCCTGCTGCGCGTGGTTTTCGGCCCAGGTCGCCGGCGCTGCCTCGAACCCGTTGCTGGCACAGACTGGCGCACGAACTGTGTTTGAATGGGGGCGTGTTGGACAGCGCGCCGACTGGTTGTGGCCCTGTGCCTTGTGGGCTGGCTTGCTGCTGTGGTCGTGGTGGTGGTATCGCGGGGAACGCGGCGAGCTACCGCGAGGCATCGGCAGCCTGCTGTTTTGTTTGCGTGGCGCCGCGCTGTTAGGGCTGATCCTAGTGAACCTCGAGCCGCAATGGCGAACTCTGCGTGACCTGGTTAGTCCCTCGCGGGTGGTATTGCTGGTCGACACCAGCCTGAGCATGGCATTGGCCGACCCTACGGAATCTTCCGCAGCGGGGCCCAGTCGCGCGGCGCAGGCCGCCAGCGCACTGGCACATCGCGATCTTGTCCAGCGCATCCGGACACGGCACGAATTGATCTTGGCACGTTTCGATGACGAGCTGACACGGCTGGCCACTCTGCCGCGCCGGACAGCGTCCGATGCCGTCCAGGACGAGCCGATTTCGCCCGACCAATGGACCACCTGGCTTACGCCGCACGGTGCCAGCACCCGCCTGGGACCGGCGCTGCAACAGGTGCTGACTGAAGAGTTGGACGCACCCTTGTCGGGAATCGTGGTACTTACCGATGGCGGTCACAATGCCGGATTGGGCCCGTTAGCCGCTGCCGAACAGGCCGCACGACAGCGGGTGCCGATTTTTCCAATCGGGCTGGGATCGGCAGAGCTGGGGCGCAACGTGCGCGTGAGCGAGTTGGTGGGCCCGTCGCGAGTAACTCCCGGTGATCGCTTTACTGTAACGGCCTTTTTACACGCCAATGGTTTGGCCGGGCGAGAAGCCCGCCTGGAACTATCGTCTCGCGCGGCAGGTACCAACAGCCCTGGCCAGGTGGAAGGTTCTCAAGTGGTGGCCCTGCCAGCCGATGGCGAGGCGCTCGCGGTGCGATTCGATCTGACGCCTGCCGAGCCGGGTTTGCGCACGGTGCAGCTCACGGTGGTTCCCCCCAACGACGATCAGCGCAGCGACGACAATCGTCAAGAAATCGACGTCGAAGTCGTATCGCGACCACTGCAGGTATTGCTGTTGGCCGGTGGTCCCGGTCGCGATTTCCAATTCTTGCGTAATTTGTTGGCGCGCGATGAAACCGTGGAAGTCGACGTTTGCTTGCAGACCGCCGGCGCTGGTGCATCGCAAGAGGCGCGACGGGTGCTGGATCAGTTTCCGGCCACGCGTGCCGAACTTTTTGCGTACGACGCCATCCTGGCCTTCGACCCCGACTGGGCCCAGTTGTCTGCCGAATCGCGCGCCGATCTGGCAGCCTGGGTCAGCGAACAGGCGGGCGGATTGCTGGTGGTGGCAGGACCGATATACACGGGCCGCTGGGCCGACCAGGCCGATCTAGCAGTCGTAGCACGGCTGTACCCGGTCGATGTGCGGCAAACCGTCGCGCAGTTACCACTTGAACCAACCGATACCACCGAGCGCCTGCCGCTCCGGTTCAGCAGCGAGGGCGACGCCGCAACGTTTCTTCGGCTGGGAGAGACACTGGCAGACAGCCAAGCTGCCTGGTCGCGGTTCGGGGGCGTGTACACGTGCTATCCCGCGGCCGAAGTACGCGAGGGCGCAACCGTATATGTGGCCGCCGCGGCCGCCGCGGGAGACTTGCCCTTGGTGGCGGGCCAGTTCTATGGCGCGGGTCGGGTGTTGTATTCCGGCAGCGCCGAATGGTGGCGGCTGCGACGGTTGGGCGATGCCCCCTTCGAACAATTCTATACCAAGCTGGTGCGCTACTTGGCACAAGGTCGGATGCTACGCGGTACCTCGCGCGGCGTGTTGCTGGTCGATCGCGATCGGTACTGGTTGGGGCAAACGATCGCCGTGCGCGCCCGCCTGAAAGACGCTCGGCTGGGGCCCCTGGTGGCCGATGCGGTCGAGCTAGCCGTGGCCGCGCCCGATCGGTCGATCGACGTGCTTCGATTGGCACCCGTGGGCGACGGGGTCGGCGAGTTTGCCGGGCAGTTTGTCGCGCGGCAAGAGGGTACCTATCGCCTCGAATTGGCCACGGGCGATGCAGAGGCCGGCCCCCTGACTCGCCGGCTGACGGTGGATGTACCCGACTTGGAACGAGAAATTCCCAACCGCCAAGATCAACTGCTCGGCGATGTGGCGCGGGCCAGTGGGGGCGAATACTACGTCGGGTTCGACGCCGCCTTGGGCTTGTCCGCCCAACAGGCACTGGTCGACCGCTTGGTCGATCACACACGCACCACCACCTTGTCGGGCACGCCGGTCCCGTTGTGGGACAATGTCTGGGTCATGCTGGGGCTGTGCGGACTGTTGTGCACCGAGTGGTTGTTGCGGAGACTGTGGCGGCTGGCCTGAATGACGTGATCGAATGCCTACACCGAAAACCAATCGCCTGCCGCGCGAAGTGACCGCCACCCTGTTGGCGGTACGGCGGTGGCTGCGCGCCTATCTGTGGTGCGAAGGTTTGTCCGGTGCGGCCGCTGCGGCAGGTGTGGCGTTCTGGGCCAGCCTGGCCGTCGACTGGCTATTCGAGCCCGCATCCTCATTCCGGTTGGTCGTGGTCGCGGCCGCGCTGCTGTGGTGTGGGTTTTGGCTCTGGCGGCGCTGGTGGCGTCGCGTGAGCGTGCCCTGGAGCAATGCGAGCCTGGCCTTGCTGCTTGAGCGCCGCTTCTCCAAGCTAAACGATAGCCTGATCACCACGGTCGAACTGGCCGGTGGCGACCTCCCGGTCGAGCCCGCCAATGCCGAATTGTTAACGGCCACTTGCCAGACAGCCGCCGCGCGTCTCGACGGCCTGCCGCTGCACACGATTTTCGATTGGCGCCCTCTGTGGCGTTCGATGGCCGCGGCCGGCCTGGTATGCGGCGGCGTGGTGGCACTGGCGGCCCTCGATCCAAACTATCTGAACGTCTGGTGGCGGCGCTACGCACGATTGTCGAACGAGGCTTGGCCGCGACGCACCCGACTGAGCGTGGAAGGGTTTCAAGACGGCGTGGCCAGAGTGGCTCGTGGTGCCGATCTACCAGTGATTGTGCAGGCCGATCTGCGAAAGCAATTGCCCGAGTTCGTCGAAGTGCGATTTCGATCCTCCGCCGGCGCGCGCGGCCGAGTCAGCCTTACTCGATTGGGCAATGCCGATCCGGCGCAGGCCCCAGCGCAGCGCTATCTGCACACCTTCCAACGCGTGCTGGCACCGGTCGAATTTGAAGTGCTCGGTGGCGACGATCGATTGGCCGGGCTAAGAATCGATGTCGTGGAGTCTCCCACGCTGACCGAGGTGGCGTTGGATTGTGAGTTCCCTGCCTATTTGGCTCGCCCCGCACGCACGCTACCCATGGCGGCCCGCAGCGCCGTGCCACGCGGCACCATCGTGCGGTTACGCGCTCACGCGAACAAGCCGCTGATCAAGGTCACGGTTGTCGACCGGCAAGCCGTCGGAGAATCTCGACACGAAATCGCCGTCGCTGCGCTGGCCAATCACTTCGCGTTGGACCTGGGAGCGGTCGACGTCGATCGTCAACTCCGCATTTTGCTGCTCGACGGCGACCAGGTGACCAATCAGCAACCCCAGGTGCTGGAACTTACGGCCACTCCCGACGAGCCACCGAACGTGCGGGTGGCGCTTCAGGGCGTGGGGCTGGCGGTCACGCCGCAGGCGCAGTTGCGGCTGCGTGGCGAAGCGACCGACGACTATGCGCTGCGACGAGCGTGGATCGCCACGTCGATCGCCGGTGCTAGCGAAACGGAAACTCCGTGCCTGCCGGAGCCAGGCGACAGCGATCGCCTGGCCATCGATCAATCGATCGACTTGCGAAGCATGACGCTGGCCGAGGGCCACCGGCTGAGTGTGTCGGTACACGCCGCCGACGCCTGTGAACTGGCCGCCGGGGGGTCGAACGTGGGTCACAGCGAGACGTTTCAGCTAGAAATTGTCACCCGCGACACGTTGTTGGCCATGATGGCCAGCCGCGAACTAAACCTGCGGCGCCGCCTCGAAGCAATTGTCGACGAGATGGCCTCCGCCCGCGACGACCTGGATCACCTTCCCGGCGATTTGGCGGCAACCGACGCCCATTCGTCGGCCGGCTCGTCCGCCTCCCCCACCAACGCGCAGCAAACCTTGCCCGACACCGCGCCGGCACAGCCGGAGCAACACGATCTCTCGGAATCGCCGATCGCCCCCGGCGAGATCAGGGTGGTGCGTTCCGTTCAGATGGCCCGTAAGAACGCCGACGAAATCTTGGGAGTCGCCGCGGCGGTCGAAAGCATGCGCGACGAGCTGCTGGCCAACCGGCTAGATACCCCCGATCTGGTGGATCGACTGGAAACGACCGTCGCCACCCCCCTACGGCAGGTTGGAAATGCCGATTCCGTCGAACTTTTGGCGCATCTATCGGCGTTGCGCACAACACTCCATGACCAAGCCGGCAGTGCCTTGGCGGTCGACAGTGCCCTGGCGGTCGACAGTGCCCGTCGTAAATATGGCCAAATGCTGTTGTCGCTCGACGATATCTTGCGACAGATGCGAGATCTAGAGACCCTGAATGAGGCGATCGATGCCTTGCGCGGGGTGCTAGGTGCCCATGATCGGCTGATCGAACGCACCGAATTACAACGCAAGACCAGAGCCCGGGCACTGCTCGAGGAGTAAGACGGTGGTTCGAAACACAGCCCATGCCGCGCGACACCCGAAGACCATTCGGTGTTCGCCCTTCGGGTGTTGTTCTCGCCGTGCGCGGGGTGCGGCTTCTCACTGGTCTTGGGCGATCGGCCTGATGGCGGGGTTGGCGTCGAACTCGCAGTGCCGGGCCCAAGAAACTGCCTTGCCGACGCCCGCCGTGCCAGCGGTTAGCGAAGGTTCCTTGGCCGAGGAAGAGTTACGCCTGGCCGGCCGCTTCGCCCGCTTCGAAGAACTCTTGCTGCGGCTGGCCGAGTTGACTGCCAGCGAAGACCCGGGCCGTGCCGAGATGCTGCGCCGCGCCGTAGCGCAAAGTAAACAGCAACTACTGGGTGAGAACTTTCGCCGGTTGAGTGGGCTGTTGGAAGCAGGACAACTGCCAGAGGCCATCACCGGCCAACGCGCCCTGCGCGATCAATTGCAATCGCTGCTAGAGTTGCTGCTGTCGGAGGATCGGCTGCACCGCCAGGACACGCGGCAAGACGCCCTCCGCGACCAATTGCGCGAGTTGGGCCAACTGATCAAGCTCGAACAAGGGCTCGAGTCCGAAAATCTGCGTGCAGCACCGGCCGACGAATTGGCTCGTCGCCAAGCCGCCTTGGCCGAACGCGCCCAGGCGCTGGCAGGTGCCATGGCAGAACCACCCGACGCGGAGAACACCGCCGACGATGCCCCGGCGCTGCCCGCAGACACCCCACCCGAC
>CAYSXM010000210.1:0-7013 GCA_964434905.1 uncultured Pirellulales bacterium
ACCAGGACACCAACGGCAGCCAATACCGCATCGTCAAAGCGCTAGCGATGGGCCATCGAAACCTGTGCGTGGTCGGCGACGACGATCAATCGATCTACGGCTGGCGCGGCGCCGAAGTGGCACACATTCTGAAGTTCCGCGACGATTGGCCGGAAGCCAAGATCGTGCGACTGGAAGACAATTATCGGTCGCGCGCGCCAATTATTGCCGCCGCCAATCGCCTGATCACTTTCAATCGAGTGCGCCACGCCAAGGTACTGCGGGCCTATCGCGGCGAGGGCGAGCCACCCCGCATCTCGCTGTTTCCCGACGAAACCACCGAAGCCGAATCGATCGTGGCCGACATTCGCCGGCAACTAGATCTTCACACGCTAGCGCCACGCGATGTGGCCATTCTGTTTCGCACCAACGAGCAGCCGCGCCCCTTCGAGGCGGAATTGCGCCGCGCCCGGGTTCCTTATGTGTTGATCGGGGGGCAGTCGTTCTTCGATCGCAAGGAAATCCGCGATGTGCTGTCCTATTTAAAAGTATTGGTCCGCCCCCAGGAAGAGACGGCGCTGCTGCGGATTATCAACACGCCCCCCCGGGGAATCGGCCCTGCCGCCATCGAGGCCTTGGTGGCCGACGCCGTGGCGGCGGGAAAGCCTGTCTGGGATATTTTTCCAGGCGCCGCGGAACGGCTGTCGCTATCGACCTCGGCCGCTCAGGGACTCGAGCGGTTTACCAAGCTCGTGGCTCGCTACCAGGCACGCCTAGGGCACGATCCCTTGGTGCGGGTTGCCCGAGAACTGCTCGACGAGATCGAGTATGCTCGGGAAATCCAACGCACGGCAAGACAACCCGGCGAGGCGGAAGCGCGCTGGAACTCGATTGGCGAAATCATCGACTCGTTGGCCTCGTACGTGGCACGCCACGATCAGCCGTCGCTCGATGAATTCCTCAGCGAGCTCAGTCTGTCGGGCCGCGACGACGAACCCGACAAGGAGAAACAGCTCGAACGCAATGCGGTGGCCCTGATGACATTGCATGCCGCGAAAGGTTTGGAATTTCCCCAGGTCTACCTGGTGGGCATGGAAGAGGGCATTCTGCCGCATCACCGCTCGATCGAAGCCGATGGCAACGCCATCGACGAAGAACGCCGGCTATGTTACGTGGGTGTCACCCGGGCCCAAGAACGGCTGACCATGAGCATGGCCCAAACGCGGCTCAAATGGGGCAAGCCGCGCGTTTCCTTGCCCAGCCGGTTCTTGTTCGAGATACTGGGTGACGCGGAGAATCCAACGCTCGACGCAGCCCGCCAGCGCGGCCTCGCAGCACAACAAGAAGAAGCGGCTCGCAGATCACATTTTATTAAACAAGGCAAACCCGGCGAAGTGGGCAAAGCCGACGTTGCCGCAAAGAAACCTGCCGGCGCAGCCAGCCGTCCCGCATCGAAAGCCAAGTCGTCACCCCGCACTGGCCCCGGTATCCGCCGACCGGGGGGCAGCACCCGGCGACCACCTACGGAACGCTAGCTGCTGTTTGGCGGTGCGCGGGGCGTGTTGGCGCCCACTCGACCGAACCGCCCGAGAGCGTCTGGCCTGCCGTGTTAATCGAGATAGGCCAGAATCGCCGGATTGGTTACATTGACGCCCCCAGTGGGGGCTGTCGTCCAGTGGCGAAGGATCGCCTTCGGTCCCAGATAACCGACGGCGATCGAGAGTGCAAGGAGGCACGCCATGTCGACGTTGTCGACCAAGTTCTTGCAGTCAGGCGATTTTCATCTCGAAGCAGTGCCGACGGGATTGTCGGAGGTTCCCGACTCCTGGCGCACTTCGTTGGTCGAATCGCCCTATCGCGCGGCGACCGCAGTCTTCGATGCCGCTTTGCACGAAGATGTCGATTTCGTGGTGTTGTGCGGCAACCTGTTGCACCTACCCACGACCGGACCGCGCGGACCGCTGTTTCTGTTGGACCAGTTTGCGCGACTAGCGGCTCGTGAAATTTCGATCTATTGGTTGCAGGCGGGCGTCGACGAAGCCGAGTCGTGGCCCGCCGGTGTGCCGCTGCCGCCGAATGTGCAGTTGTTGTCGCCGGGCCGGCACGAGCAATTTACGTTCGAGCGACGCGGCCGGGCACCTGCCATCGTGCTCTCGGTGGCGCGGGGCTTGGCCGATTCAGGTCACGCGGTAGCCGCGCCCTACGATGTTCCACTGGTGGCCGTGGGGACCGGCGCACCTCCGAACACCGGCGCGCACCCAGAAATCGGCTATTGGGCCTGGGGGGGCCGTCACGATGCGGCCACACCCAGCGAAACCGGGGCCTTGGTGCACTTTGCTGGTAGCCCCCAAGGGCGTTCACCGGACGAAGCAGGCCCCCACGGCGCCACGCTCGTCGAATGGACCACCGGCGAGCGTCCGCGACGGCGAACCCTGTCTGCCGATGCCGTGCGTTGGCACCGTGAACGCATCGTCATCGAATCTCACTGGCGTCGCCTCGACCTGGAATCGGCCTGCCGCCGACGGGTGGGGGACCTATTGGCAGAGCCGGGCGAGCCCGACCTGCTCGTGGCCTGGAGCTTTGCCGGCCTGGGAGAACTAGACCGGAGCCTGCGTCGTGGCGAGTTGGGCGCGGAGTTCTTGGACTGGTTGCGGCGCGAGTTCGGCGAACAGCGCCCCCTGGTGTGGAGCGCGGCGATCGAAGTCGAGCCCCCGGCGGAACTGCCTGCCGAACTGCTGCGCCAAGACACGATGCTCGGAGATTTCTTGCGAGAACTGCAAAAAGTCGAGGCCGGCGAAGGTCCGGCATTGGATCTGGGGATCGGCCGCGCCGTCGGAAACGCAGCCCTGAACATGGGCGAGTTTTCCGATGCCGCGACCCGGCGTCGGATACTGCGGCAAGCGGCCTTGCTGGGTGTCGATTTGCTCGGCGGCGAGGAGGTACAGGCATGAAAATCACGGCCATCGACGTCGACGGTTTTGGAGTGTGGCGCGGCCTGAAGCTGAACGACCTCAGCTCGCAGGTCACCGTGTTCTATGGTCCCAACGAAGCGGGCAAGACCACCCTCCTGGAATTCGTGCGCTGCGCGCTATTCGGTTGTTCGAACGAGCGCCAACGACGCTATCTCGACGCGGTCGCGGGCAACCAGGTAGGGGGCTCGCTATGGATCGAGGGATCGCGTGGCCGTTTCAAGGTGCAGCGCAGCTTCGCGCGTGCCCGGCTCGACGACTCCGTACCTGCTAGTGGTCCGACAGCGGGCGGAGGTCGCCTGGAGATTTCAGCCGCAGGCGGCGCCCGCCAACCCGAGGGAGTGCTCCGCACGCTGCTGGGTAATGTCGACGAGACGGTATTCAACAACGTCTTTGCGGTCGGGTTGCGCGAGCTGCAGGAACTGGGCACGCTGACCGATTCGGCCGCCGGCGATTTACTGTATGGGCTGAGCACGGGCGTTGACCGGGTCTCGCTGCTCGACGTCTCTCGCGAGCTAAAAGGCTCGCACGAGCGGCTCTTGTCACCCGACGGTCGCGGGGGCCAAATTGGCCAATTGCTTTCCGATCGGGAACGGCTGCGCGGCGAACTGGCGAGCGCGCAGAGCCAGCAAGGGCGCTACGCGCACTTGGCGCGCGCTCGCGACGAGCTCGAGCGGGAGATTACCCGTCGCGAACAGGAACTGGCAGAGTGGCAGGTCGAATCGGGCGAGTTGGAGTTGGCTCACGGTCTGCGTGACAAGTGGCGTGCGCGCGGCGAGTTCGATCGGCAGTTGGCGGCGCTCGGTTCGGCGCCGCGCATTGGTGCCAAGGGCCTGGCACAACTAGACGAAGTGAACCGGAAAATTGTCGACCTGCGCGCGCGACATGGAAGCTTGCGCGGCGACTGGCAACGGCTGCGACAAGAGGCCACAGCGCTGGGTGTCGATCGCGAGCTCGTACGCCAGAGTACTCGGCTCGAAGCCCTCACCGAGCAGCGCGAGCTGATCGGCACGTTGGAGCAGCAGGCCCAGGAGCTGGGCGAACAAATTCGCGAACTGGAATCGCAGTTGGTCGGCCATGTGCGTCGGCCGCTGGCGGCCACCGACGGAAAGTCGCCTGCCAATCTTACGCCACACCTGCTGGGTCAACTCAAGTCGGCCGCGCGGATGTTGCGCCGCAGGCGTCGACAATGGGGTCAACTGCGCACACGCTGCCGCTCGGCCTCAAAAGAGCTGGCACAAGATCGAGCCTGGCGCCAGAAATTCCGTGAACGGCGCGCTGCGCGACTGGCACGCGTGTCGCGCCGCGAGACGGAAGCCCGCGCCGAACGAGAGCGCCGTGAACGGCACGAACGCCAGTCGCAAGATGCCGCGGGCCATGCCCCGCGCGATCGAGTTCACGCGTTGGTGGCGCAAGGACACATCGGCAAGGCCGTGGAAGAGGCCGGTCGCCAAGTGGCACTGTTGCGCAGACGCGTGCAGTTGGAAGCACGCCTCGACGAAATGTCGCGCCACCGGCGTGAACTGGAGGAACAAACGCACGACGCCTATGAGGAGAATCTGTTGCCCCCGCGCCTGCTGTGGGGTTTAGGCGCTCTGGTAATTGGCGGCCTGACACTCATCATGGCGGGGCAGGTATTTCCCACCGCGGTAACCGGCACCCTGGGCTGGACCATGACGCTGTTGGGGTTCTGTGGTCTGGTGGCGGGCGGGGCAACGAAATTCTGGATTGAGAGCCAAGCCGCGGAAGATTCTCAAGTGCTGTCGCGCCAACTGCGCATGGCCGAAAAGCAGCAAGAACAAGCCCAACGCGAACGCGACGACCTCGATACCCAATTGCCCCGGGGGGGCGGCCCGTTGATGGCTCGCCTGCAAGATGCGGAAGAGCGACTAGCGGAACTCGAGTCCCAATTGCCAGCCGCGGCGCCCGTGCTGCCGGTGGTGCAACCGGCGGTGACTCGTCGCCGCACACGGCGTGGCATGTCGCGGTTACAGCGGCAGCGCGCCGCGCGCATCGTGGGTAACGGTCGCCGGGCGCATACCCAACTCAAGAAATCGCAGCAGCGGTGGGTGCAACTGCTCACCCGCGCCACGCTGCCGGCCGATTTCTTGCCTACGCAACTCAAGGAATTGGAAACGCCTGAAATTCAAGCGAGCGAGATTCGCGAACGACTGTTCGGTCGGCGCGAAGAACTAGCACAACGCCGCCGAGCACTCGACGATCTGGCCGCCAAGGTCCGCCAATTGCTACCCAAGAAGTACGTGCGCCACCTCGACGAGGGAGACTTGAGTCTGGCATTGGTGCGAATTCACGACGCTATCGGTCAGCAGCGAGGCTTGCTGGGGCAGCGGCGGATCTTGCTGCGTCGGCGAGAGGAACTGGTCGCCGAGCGCCAGCAGCTACAACGTACTCGGCAATTGTGGCGCCGCCGCCGCCAGGGGCTCTTCAAGCGGGCCCAGGTGCGCAACGAGGAAACTTTTAGACGCCGCTGGCAAGATCAGGTGCGCGCGGACCAGGTGCGTGTGGAGCGCGACCACCTGTCACGCGAGATTGTACACGCGGTCGCGGGCCGCATGACCGACGATCGCCTGCGCCAATTGCTCGATCAGCCGGGGCACGACACCCTGGAACGGCAATGGGAATCGTGTACTCAGCGCGTCACCGATTCGCAACACGAACTGCGCGAGCGCTACGAACGCCGGGGCGAATTGAACCAGCAGCTCAAGGCCCTGGCCGAAGATCGCCAAATGGCGCTGCGTCAGTTGGACTTGAACGTCGTCGAACAGCGCTTGCGGCTGGCCGTCGAGCGCTGGCAAACGCTGGCCGTTACGCAACGCGTGCTCGATCGCGTACGCGGCCACTACGAGCGCGAACGGCAGCCCGAAACTTTGCAAGAGGCCTCGCGATTCCTCGAAAGATTGACCGAAGGGCGCTATGTTCGGGTGTGGACACCGCTTGACGAGCAGACCCTGTTCGTGGAAACACCCAAGGGAGCCCGGCGACGTGTCGACGAATTGAGTCGAGGCACTCGAGAACAGTTGTTCGTTAGCCTGCGCCTGGCATTGGTTGCGGCGTTTGGGCGACGCGGCGTTCAGGTGCCCTTGGTTCTCGACGACCTGTTCGTCAATTTCGACGACCAGCGTGCGGCGGCCGCGGCCAAGGTCATCTGCGAATTCGCCGACGAAGGGCACCAGGCCCTGGTGTTTACCTGCCACGAGCATATTGCCAATTTGTTCGAGGACTATCAGGCGCTGGTTCGTGAATTGCCAGCTCGCGACGGCGTCGTTTCGCGCCGGCGGCGCGCGGTACCCGTCCCCGTTCCGCCGGTGGTGATTGCGCCACCTGCACTGCCCCCCGTGCCACGCCCGGTGCGTTCGCCTCGACGCGTTCCCGCCCCCGCAGTTGCCAGATCGCAGCCGCCGCGCCCTTCCATTGAGATCCACTGGCCCGATGCATTGGCCATGGCCTATCCCGACTTCGAAGCCGATCTGGGCGACGGCGAGTTTGCCGTGGATCACGACGTGAGCCCACGTCGAGTCGACCAGTCGCACCGGTTGTATCGCGCGTGGCGATCGTCGGCGGCCGTGGTGGAAGACGAGCTGGTCGAGGCCTGGGAATCCGCCCCAGAAGCCCCCGCGCCCACTGTCGTCCCCGCTGCCGCCATCCCCCCGGTGGCCGATCCGCCCAGCCATCGGTTGGTGCGCGACGAGGAAGAAGATCATGTACTGCGGTGGCGCTGGGTGTGGGTGAACCCAGAAGAAGGCGATGCACAAGACTTTGCCGGCGAGTTCAGCGAGCGCTCGGCGGTGCCACCGCGGGGAACCGAATGGGCACGTCGGCGGCGATCTTCGGGAGAGTTGCGCGGATAGTCGCGACAGCCGGTCCGCGGTTGTCGCTGCCGGGCCGATAGATTCATCGGCACACGCGCGCCGAATGGGGTAGAATTGTCAACCAAGCTTGCGTCTGCGTGCCCGGCACCCGGCCAGCCTCTCGCCTAGCAGCCCGCTGAAAATCCGACGGGCGGCGTCATCTCCGGGATGCGATGGCAAAATAGCGACGCAAGTC
>CAYSXM010000211.1:0-4860 GCA_964434905.1 uncultured Pirellulales bacterium
TCAGACCGGGATTAGCGAACACCGTTTTTCGCTTCGCATCGGTCACCGTCAACAAGGGCACCGCAGACGGGCTGCTCGCGGGTATGGAATTCGTCGTAACAAGTCCAAATCAGGTATTCGACAGAATCCATATCAAGCGCCAAGGGCCCGACCATTCCGAGGGCGTGATCATGCAGATGCTCGACAAGCACACTGTATTTCCAACCGTCGGTTGGAAGCTGTCGACACGTGCGCCGTGGCGCAAGGCATCACCACAAACGGCGCAATCGTGACCAAAGCGACGCCGCAGATCTGCCGCGATTGAATCAACCACTCAGCTCGCACCTCTCATCCCTTCGCGCTCTTCGTTCCTTCGCGGTGAATCTGTTACCGCCAAGGCGCGAAGAGCGCGAAGGTTGAAAGTAATTTGCTTTGGCCGCGCGAGGGCTATTTCTCAGCCACAACCGCATACCCCTGCCAGACCCACTCGAGCGCCTCGGGCAGTGTCTGCTGCTTGACGGGGCCGTCGCAGTGGAACGCGTTCCGTGCGAAGACGAACTGGTAGTGATAGCCTTTCTCGGCCAGCACCTTGGCCATCCGCTCGTTCGCCACGACCCAATCGTGCATGCCGTCGAACATCTGGTTCGGGTTCAACAGATCTCGGTCGCTCACTTCCAGCCAGATGCGTAGCGGCTTGGGTGGGGTGTTGGGAATCAGATGCTCGTGGAACCCCCACGCGCCGTGCGGAGTTTCTGGATTGTGCGGCCACTGCTGGTTGACGTACGTGCCCGAATAGGCGAGGACGCGGTGATACAGGTCGGGGCGATACCAGGCCATGATGAGCGCGCAGGAGCCTCCGGAACTGCACCCCATCGTGGCTCGGCCTGCGGGATCCTTGGTCAAACGCACGTGGCATTGTTGCTCGACCAGCGGCAGCACTTCTGTCTCGACAAATTGTGCGTACAGCCCCGACATGGTGTCATATTCCAGCCCCCGCTGGCTGCCCTGCGCGTCGCCGCTACCGTTGCCGATGGAGATGGCAATCATGATGGGCAACTTCTTCTGGGAAATCAAATTATCTAGCGCCGTGAACAACAGTTTGTCGGGGCCGTCGGCTCCCACAATAAACGGCGCAGCCGTGCCGGGCACATATTGCCGTGGGACATACACCGCCACGCGGCGCGTGTAAGGGGCGGCGTGGCTGGTCGTCACAATCAGTTTCGACGGATCGGCGGGGTCGACTGCGCCAAAGGTATTCGGCTCTCGGGCGATGCCGGGATAAATCTGGCTGTCGGTCGAATGCATTGTGAGGTGGTGGATCGTTCCCTGGGGCACGTCGGGTTGTATCGCCATCTCGGCCGCCTGCGGATGCGTCGGGCCGATGACGAAGTCTCCATCTTTATCGATGGGCGGAACCTGGCCGTCGGGCAACTCCTGGGCCGCAACAAAGCCAGGCGTGTGGGGGTCGCGCGCCGGCGGCGTCGGCCGATCGGCCGCGGCCACCCGAGCAACGCCCGCCGTCAGGCACATCGAGCAGACGATTCCGGACACCATTGCTTTCATTTGATTTGCTCGTTCAATTATTGGAACCTGGATGATTCATGAACATCGTATCCAAGAGCCGCCACGGTAATGGCTGTCAGGAGAACCGCGATTGGCCCTGACTCACGTATTCACCCATACGCCGCGCGGGCCGTTCGCGGTTTTCCTTTCAGCCGCAACACTTTCAACTTCTCGAAACGAAGTTTATGAATAATCCGGGCTCAACTCCTCGCCATGAAGTTTATGAATAATCCGAGCTGAAGCCCAGGTTGCCGATGTACCAGGGGCGTGTGGCTGATCGCGATGCTGTTCCAACGCTACTTCGATAGAACATCCACCAGGACTTTGACCATGAAAAACCGTGCGACTTGTCTCGTGGCCATGATCGCGCTCTGGACGGTGCCAGCGGCCCAGGCGGCGGAAAAAGTGGCGCCGGTGCGAATGGGTTGCGGACTGATGACCTTCGACACGGTGCCGGGCTGGGGACTTCGCCCCGATGGGCAGTCGGCTTTGGGTTCCACGCATGGCAGCGTCGTCATCGACAAGTCGGGCAACATTTATACCAGCGCCTACAAGGGCGTGGTCGTGTTCTCTCCCGACGGCCAGGTGGTTCAATCCTATCTGGGAGACCAGTACACCAATATCCACGACATGAAAATCCGCGAGGAAGCTGGTACGGAATTCATTTACGGCGCTCGAAACAACAATGCCGAAGGCATCAAGTTCCAGGCCCACAGCGGAGAGATCGTGTTGAAGCTGGGCTTTCCCCAAGCATCGGGTCTCGACCTCAAGCAGTTCAATCCTACGGCGATCGCCGTCGCTCCGAACGGAGATATCTTTTTGTCCGACGGCTATGCCAGTAACTACATTTTCAAATTCGACGCGGCCGGAAAATATCTACTGCACTTTGGGGGCAAAGGCAACGAACTCAAGCAGTTCAACACGGCCCACGGCATGGTGCTCGACACGCGCTACGACCCGCCCCGCCTGCTGATCTGCGACCGCAATCACGAGCCCAAGGGGCGCTTGTTGCATTACGACCTGGATGGGAATTTCGTCGACGAGGTGGTGACGGGCTTGGGCATGCCGACGTCGGCCGCAGTCCAAGGAGACTACGTGTCGGTGCCCGATCTGCACGGCCGGCTGGTGATCCTCGACAAAACCAACACGATTGTCGCCGTGCTGGGCAATAATCCCGATCCGGCCCAGGGAAGGAACTTCAATATTCCCCAGGCAGCGTGGGTAGAAGGCATTTTCAGCGGCACGCACGGCTCGTACTGGGATGGGGAAGGTAATCTCTACGTGCAAGACTGGAACGTCGCGGGCCGCATCATGAAGCTGGTGAGGGTCAAGGTGCGCTAGCGCACCGCCCGTGGTATCTGAACCCGAATGATTCATGAGCCCTCTGCTGCGAAAGCAAACGTGTCGCGTCGGCTGTGTCAAACCGCAATCGGCCCTGACTCACGTATTTACCCATACGCCCCAGAGCGCTGGCAAAGCCGGTGGCACTCAACGGGTGGATTCGATGGCACAAGTTGCTGGGGATCGAAAAAGGTAGGTCTCGTCAGGCCAAGTCTTGACCTACAGAACTAAAGAACTGACTCGCGACCACTGCGAGTGGTGATTGGTGCCCGGCCCAGCTTGATTTCAAAATACAGCCCCAGGGACAATCGCCATCATGCATGCCAAGCACCAGGCCCCACGCGGTTGGCTAGTCGGAGCCCGAGTTGGCGACCGATCGTCGCGCCGTGCGATGCGATGGTTCTTCGGCGCAGTCTGGGTTTCGTCGGCGTTTTCGCTGGACCGCTCAACGGCGGACCAGCCGGCGGCCCCTCAACCACCCTTGGCGGGAATCTGGCTCGGCACGATCGAGGTTTCGCAGTTTCAGATTCGGCTGGTGCTGCATGTCGAACAAGACGATCAGGGCGCCTTCACCGCGACCATGGATAGCCCTGACCAGGGTGCCAAAGGATTGAAGGTCGATACCGTCTCGCGCGACGGCGCCAGCGTGCGTCTGGAACTCAAGGCGCTCGCCGCGGTTTTCGCGGGCCAAATGGCCGCCGATGGCCAAAGCCTCGTGGGAACCTGGACTCAGGGTCCGGCGAAACTACCGATTACTTGGCAGCGACAGGAACGAGAGCCCGACTTCGGCAGGCCGCAAGATCCTCGACCGCCGTTCCCCTATCTGATCGAGGACGTTTCTTACGAGAACACCACGGCCAAAGTGACCTTCGGCGGAACATTGCTGTTGCCCCGGGCCAAACGGCCCGTTCCCGCGGTGCTGTTGATCTCGGGTTCGGGCGCGCAAGACCGCGACGAGTCGATCCTGGGACACCGCCCGTTTCTGGTCCTGGCCGATTATCTCGCCCGGCGGGGAATCGCCGTGCTGCGGGTCGACGATCGCGGCGTGGGCCAGTCGAGCGGGCAGGTGGCGACTTCCACGACCGACGACTTCGCCGGCGCCGCGCTGGCCGGCGTGGCCTATTTGAAGACGCGTGCAGAGATCGACCCCACCAAGATCGGGCTCTGCGGGCACAGCGAAGGGGGAATGGTCGCGCCGCTGGCCGCTAGTCGTTCGACCGATGTGGCGTTCATCGTCATGCTGGCGGGTACGGGGGTGACCGGCGAACAGATCCTCTACCGCCAGGGCGAAATGCTGGCCAAGGCGCAAGGGAGCGATCCGCTCGCCACGGTGGGCACGCGCATCGCGCAGCAGAAGCTGTTCGCGATCATGAAATCGGTTTCCGATCCCATCGAACGAACAGCGCGACTAAAAAAGGAACTAGCCACGATGCTGGGCGTGGCCCAGGCCAAACCCGAGGATCGCGCCGCGCTCGAAGCGGTGGTCGCAGGCCAGTTGGCGGAAATGACCTCGCCCTGGTTTCGCTTTTTCCTGACCTACGATCCGCTGCCGCCCCTGCGCTCGGTGCGATGCCCGGTGTTGGCGCTCAACGGAGAAAAAGACTTGCAGGTCGACCCGCGGCAAAACCTGCCACCGATCGAAGAGGCGCTCAAGGCGGGGGGGAATTCCGATTACACGGTTCAAGAACTGCCGGGCTTGAACCATCTGTTCCAGCACGCCGAGACAGGGTCGCCGACAGAATACAGCAAGATCGCGGAGACGTTTTCGCCCGAGGCGCTCGAACAGATCGCCGCTTGGATCGCTAAACGCACCGGTGCCCAGTCGCCCTGAGCAAAAAAGCAGGGTGGCGCGCCGTGAGCAACGCGAAAGGCGCGGGGACAGCTCCCCGCGGCAAGTCACACAGCGGCAAGGCACTGGAGAAGCCCCGCCGCACCCAGGCAGAAGCAATCGAACCGGCCGTTTGGGCGCAGCCCGGA
>CAYSXM010000211.1:4960-7000 GCA_964434905.1 uncultured Pirellulales bacterium
ACGGCGCAGATAAACCGCGGCCGTTTGGGCGCAGCCCGGAACGGCGCAGATAAACCGCGGCCGTTTGGGCGCAGCCCGGAACGGCGCAGATAAACAGAGAGAGCCGTCCGGGAAACCCCTGACGGCTCTTTCTCGTTGTAGTCTCGAAGCGGCACCGGACTGCGTTCCGAAGGCGCTAGCCCGCGACCCACCGTGGCGGGCCCCCGGGGGGCTACGCTAGCAGGTCTGTGGCTGGCGCGTGGAACGCTGTCGCTGGGCTGGCCTACTTCTTCTTCTTGCCGCCCTTTTTCTTGGCAGCTTTCTTCGGAGCAGCCTTCTTAGCGGCTTTCTTCTTGGCCACGATTCATCCTCCCAAAAGGTACGTAGCGAGATCCTTCTCGAGCTTCGTCACATTCCTTGGCGACGAGAGGGTCCCACCCATGCTGAAAAACCAGGCGCACTCTTCCGCGATTCGTCGGTCGGTCAACCACTGTTCGTGCTCGATCAACCCCACGCATTCGCGGCGATCATGCAGCCCACGCGCGCCATTTGTACAAATTGAGCAATTCTTGGCAACACGATTTTGGCAATTCTGAAGAGTTTTCTGGAAAAAAAGTTCGCGCTGCGTGGTCGATCCTTGCGCACATCGTGGCCGTGGTTGTTGTTCGAAACTGGCTTGGTGCGCGATTCACCAGCGCTCGGCGACGACAAGTGGCGCGCCGTGCACCTAGTAGCGACGACCAGCGCCTTGCTCGAGCGCCTGGTAACTCAACATCGCCAGGTATCCGAAAAACAGCACCAAGAACAACGAGCCGTGGCTATCCATCGTCTTCAGCGCTAGGGCCGCCATGCCCACGCCCGTAATCACCGACAACCACAGCGACTGCCGTGCCGCGTCGACCGGGTTGACCAGCGCCAACAGCTCGCGCGCGATCTGACCTCCGTCGAGCGGATAGATCGGCAACAGGTTCAGTAGTCCCCAAAAAATGTTGGCGTACAGCGTCAAGCTCACCAGCAGCCGCAAGTTACTGTTGTCGATCGGGTGGGATCCGCCCAAATTCCACCCCAGCAAGGGCGCCTCGAGCCCGGCGACGTTCAAGATGCCCACAATCAGGCCCGCCAAAGCAAATCCAATGGCCGGACCGGCCGCGGAAATCAAGAGCGTGCTGTAGCGCGTGCGATAGGTGGGCAAATACCGGGCAAAACCGCCAAAACCATGTAACGTGATCTGGGGAGCCCAGCCATAGGACTTGGCTGCCAGCGCGTGCCCCATTTCGTGCAGCAACACCGAACAGAACACCACCACCACCCACAGCACCAATTCGGCCGGTTGCGCGTCGCCGCGCGCCGCGAACAGCAAAGTGACAATCCAAAACCACACCTGAACTCGCACCGGAATGCCGAACAGCACGAAGTTCAGATCGTATCGCGAAGGGGGCATTTCGGGAGAAAACAACATCCGCACCAGACTCCTGGAAAAATCACTCTGTTGTGGGCCAGATCGGATCCGGCGGCCGGCGCACGCAAGTTGCTGCGGGGCGCGCCGGGGGCCCTGTGCGGCGCACACGCCGAAAATCTCCAGGCCCCGCGCGAGCGGCCGGATCAGTGCATCTGCGCCGCGCAAACGCCGATGCCAGGGCGATAGAAATTGAATTGCACGTTCGGGTGCAGCGACAAGAGCGACATCGGAACCGCAGTATCGGCCACGCGCTCCGAGATCATCAACGTGGTCAGCCGCATGCCGAACGGGTTGTCGTGCGTGCCCGCGTGCCAAATACTTACCTTCTCGGCCTGCCACGTTTCCACCGGCCCCACGGTAATTGCCTGGGTGGGTACCCCCGCAATGTTGCCGCCGCCGCTGGTCCGAGCGTTCTGGGCCAAGGTCAAGGGATGCAGGTCGACCACCCGCGCGCCGTGTTTCAAGAACTCTCGGGCGGGCATCGGCTCGTCGACCCAGGGGCCCACGCGTTGCGGCGGATCGTTGAAAGCCCAGTGCTTGACCTCGCCTTGGCCACCTTGCATGACGGCGCACCGCACCGACTTCCAACTGGACAGGAAGGG
>CAYSXM010000212.1:0-6990 GCA_964434905.1 uncultured Pirellulales bacterium
CGAACATCGACTCCGGCCCAAACCTCCTTGCCGAGGCCCTGAAGTTCGAGAAGAGTGTGCTTCTTCTCGCTGTTGGACAAATCTTGCTCGAGTTCCGCGAGGACTTCGAGCTTGTCCGTTCGTGGAAGCCGCTTCAACTGGTCGATGATTTCTCGGGCCAAATCGGTTGCCATCGCATTTTCTCCTCGCCCTATTCTACCACGCGACGTCGAACAGGGCGAAGCCGGCTCTGCCAAGTTCGTTGCCCCAGTCTTCCAAGCCGATTGCCCGGGGCAATTCCGGCCAAGGCTCTGGGATTAGACGAAATACCGTGGCACAATGGGCATCGAGCGACAACACCGGATGGGTCGCGACGAGTTGTGCACGCACTCCACGCCGCAAACGCGCTAGCGGCGGAGTACCGTCGCTCCGCCAGCGCGTACCGCGCGGGGACGTTGCGATCGGCCGGCCGTGGTGGCTGTGCGGACTACCCTCAGGGCGATCCACACATCGCTCGACGCATCGCGCGCCTGGCCTGGTTCTAGCCCCTGGGTGTGACCTTCTGTCAGGGAGGCCTTGCGCAACGCCAGCAATACGGTCTGTCCCAATTTGACTTCGACGTCGACCGTAGCGGTGGTGTGATGGGGCAATAGCGGCAACCACCCTCGTTTATCACGCGCCACCAAACCTGGCTGGGTAGCTATCCGAAGCATCATTCGAGCGCTCTCGCGGACAAGTTTGGCTTCGTATCCCTGGTTAGCAGTCTGCCAGCCAAGTTCCCACCCTCCCCCGGCCGTGAATCGCAGGACTGGTTCCGGCTGATTGACAAAAAACGTCGTGGGGCGACTCGCCACCGGGGCCGCCACCATTTCGGTCAGGCCCTGGACTAGTTTCCGGCGCGAGAGTTCCGACACGGCTTTGGCAAACTGCTCGCGCTCTACCAGATCCACCTCGCAACCCACGAGCCATCGGGGCTGTGTGCGCAGCGCTGGCAGAGCACCGGTCAACGAGCGCAGCAGATCCGCTGCGGAAGCCGGCAGACCGGCCAGGTCGACAGCGCCGCGATCGACGCGAATGACTTGGCTTTCCAACCAAAATGGCGAGTTCGGAATTTGCGACGCACGGCCGCTTCGCCCGTGGTCCCGATCCGCTCCGGCCGGCTGTTTGCCATCGCCTTTTTGCAAGCCCAAAGGCGGCACGGCAAGTGCGGCCGACACCACACACACCAGGCCGATGGTGGTCGCTAGGGCCAGGCGGATTCGCAACATGAACGATGCTCCTTCGATGAGAAATTTCCGGGGCAGATCTGCAGCAAGCTGCGGTACCCCCGGCCGGTGGAGACTTGTACCCAGGCGGCCGGCATCGGAGCAACGGCAATCGGCGTATTCGGTCGGGCTCGGGTGTTGGTTTTTTCGCGAGATTTTGCTACCTCGGCCGGGCTTTGGGCTGGACGTGGGTTTGGGGGTAGCCTGCGGCGTATTCTGCTATCATGCTGGCAGGCGTGGTGCGCCGCGCGCGGTACCATCGGAGCAGGCGCGCTACACGGCCAGCGACCCCGGCGGAATGGCGCTCCGCTTGCCGTCGTGGTCGGGGGGCCGGAAGCGTGCGACCTCCTGGCCAACCGTTGGTTGATTGTCACCCTCGCGCAATTTCCACTAGGGAAGGAAAGTTTTCATGACCCTGTCCAATGGCTCTTTGACGAACACCCGTTCCGCGCCGTTGCCGAGCCGGCGTGGTTTTCTTCAGGGCTCGACCGCGCTCTTGGCCGCGGGAGCCACGGCCGGCACTTTGGGGCTAGCACGCTCGGCGCACGCGGCGGGAAGCGACCTGTTGCGGGTGGGACTGATTGGCTGTGGCGGGCGCGGCACGGGAGCGGCGGCTCAAGCGGTGCAGGCGGGCGTCAACCTGCAAATGAATGTCAAGCTAACCGCACTGGGCGATGCCTTTGCCGACCGGCTGTCGAGCAGCTTGGCCAACTTACAAAAAGAATGTGGCGACAAAGTCGACGTGCCCGCCGAGCGCCAGTTTGTCGGTTTCAATGCCTTCCAACAGGTGATCGACAGCGGGGTCGATGTGGTGGTGTTGGCCACGCCACCCCATTTTCGTCCAGCGCATCTGGCTGCGGCGGTGGCCGCTGGCAAACACGTCTTTTGCGAAAAACCTGTAGCCGTCGATGGTCCGGGGGTGCGCAGCGTGCTGGCCACTTGCGAAGCGGCCGCCAAGAAGAACTTGAGCGTCGTGTCGGGCTTATGTTGGCGCTACGACCACGGCGTTCGTGAAACGATGCAGCGCGTTCTGGATGGCGCGATCGGCGATGTGGTGGCAATTCACGAGGTTTACAACACGGGTGCACTGTGGCAACATCCGCGCCAAGAAGCTTGGAGCGATATGGAATGGCAGTTGCGCAATTGGCTGTATTTCACCTGGTTGTCGGGCGACCACAATGTGGAACAGCACGTGCATAGCCTCGACAAGGCCGCCTGGCTGATGCGCGAAGAGCCACCGGTAAAGTGCGTCGGCCTGGGGGGCCGCCAGGTACGCACGCAGCCCGAGTTCGGTCATATCTTCGACCATCATGCGGTGGTCTATGAATACGCGGCGGGCGTGAAGCTGTTCGCGTTTACTCGCCAACAAGATGGCTGTGCCAGCGATGTGTCAGATTATTTTTATGGCACCAAGGGCCAGTGCAATGTGCTGAAGCACCAGATTACAGGCGAGAACGCCTGGCGCTATCGCGGACCCGCAAACAACATGTATCAGACCGAACACGACGAGTTGTTCGCGTCGATTCGCTCGGGCCAGCCGCTGAACAACGGGCTGTATATGGCGCGCAGTTCGCTGCTGGCAATCATGGGGCGCATGGCCACCTATACGGGCAAGGAAATCACCTGGGATCAGGCCCTGAATTCACAGGAAGTACTGGGTCCTAGCAGCTACGAATGGGGAAGCCTGGCGGTGCCCGAGGTGGCGCGGCCCGGTCAAACGCCATTTGTGTAGCCAGCCGTTGTCTGGGCGACGCTTACCGCAACCCATTGCACAGCAATGGGTTGCGTACAGTCCAATTCTAGTGATTGGGCTTGTTGCCGGGCCCGAGGATTTTCTAGAATCCCACCCCCTTAGGTGACCCCGAATTTTTCGCCGCAAACCCTTGCGCGCGTGAGGTCCCCAGGGTCGGGGCGACAACGCGCATGGCAGCCGAGCGAACCGAATCGACCGCCTTTCTGGCCGGACCGCTCGCCAGGGTTACGGCCTTGGCGGTGTTGTTTCCACGGCTGACGTTGATCATGGCGGTGCTGAGTGCCGTGGCCGCTGCTTGGCTGGGGGCGCGGGGGCTGGGTTTCAAGACGGCGCGCCAGGACCTGGTCGCACCTGACAGCGAAGCGCAGCGCGCTTGGCAAGCCTATGTCGATGAATTCGGCGAGGAAGAGGATGCGGTGGTGGTGGCCGAAGGTCGCGACCCAGCGGCGATCGAACGGGCACTCGACGACCTGGCCGCCAGGGTGACCAGCGAACCGTCGCTGTTTCACGCGGTGTTTCACCGCGTCGACCTGTCGCAGTTGCGCGCCAAGGGGTTGCACTATCTGGCGCCGGCCGAGTTGGTAGCACTCGACCAATTTCTGGCAGCGGCGGTGCCTATCGTCGGCGGCGATTGGTCGCGGTTGAAACTGGTCAGTCTGCTGGCCGAGACGCGCCAGCGTCTGGAAGCCGAAAACCAACAAGGAATTCATCGCTCGCCGACCGATGCCGAAGCCACGCGCCTGGCGACAGGCTTGTTGCGCGCCACCCGGGGACAAGCGGGCTACGAATCGCCCTGGCCGGCCGGCCCCGCGGGGCTAACAGCTCTGGATCGGCTCGGATCGACGACGCTGTCGGCGCGCGATGGCCAGTACGGATTCCTGTTGGTGCGGCTGACGATGTCCGCCGACGATGGGTTCACGCGTGGCGCACGCGCTGTGGGCGCGTTGCGCGCCGCGATCGACGTCATCGCTCGGCGACATCCCGGCGTGCGTCTCGGCCTGACGGGATTGCCCGTGATGGAATTCGACGAAATGTATTCCAGCCAGCAATCCACCATTTGGGCCAGCGGATTGTCCCTGGTCGGAGTATCGTTGCTGGTCGTGGCGGGCTTCGGCGGCCTGCGGCACGCGCTGCTGGTCAATCTCGTGTTGTTGGTGGGTATCGCCTGGTCGTTCGGCTACGCCGCGCTGGCGGTGGGCCATCTGAACATTCTGAGCATGACGTTCACCGTGACCCTGATTGGCATCGGGGTCGACTATGGCATTCATTTCGTGGCGCGCTACTTGCAATACCGCGAGCAAGGCGATGCGCCGTCGTTGGCCCTGGTGGCGACCGGACGCTCGATCAGTCCGGCCATCGTCACCGGCGCGGTAACTACGGCCGTGGCGTTCTTGGCCGCTGGCACCAGTTCGTTCCTGGGCATTGCCGAATTGGGAATCATCGCGGGAGGGGGCATTCTGCTGTGCGCGGTGGCGGAATTGGTGGTGTTGCCGGCCGCCGTGGTGTTGGTGGATCGTTCGCGGGTGGGAAGGCGCCTGCCGGTGCCGCTGCCGATGCACCTCTGGTTCGCTCCCTTGGCGCGCGCGCCGGGCGCGGTCTTGGGACTGGGGTTGGTGATCAGCGCCACCTGCGCCATCGGCTTGACCTGGCTCTGGTACGACCACAATTTGTTGAACTTGCAGGCAGAATCGCTGGAAAGCGTGCTGCTTGAGAAACGTCTGTCGCGAGACTGCGGCCAAAGCCTGTGGTATGCCCTGTCTGTGGCCGACACGCGCGACGAGTTGCTGGAGCGCCAGGCAGCGTTTGAGAAACTCGCATCGGTCGAGCGCACCGAGGAGGTAGCGTCGCTGCTGCCACCGGAAGATTCGGCGCGGCCACCGCTGGTGGCGCAAATACACGACCGCTTGCGCAACTTGCCCCAGCAACCGCCGCTGGTACCACTCGACACGCCCGCGGCGCTGGCCGGCGAACTCTTGGCCTGGCAGACCGTACTCGCTCAGCGGCCGGCCGGTTCGAAAATTTGGACCGTCTGGGGCGAGGTCACGCAGCGACTCGGCCAGCTACCGGCTGGCCAATGGTACCAGCGCGCGAGCACGCTCCAGCAACAACTAGCTGCCGATTTGTTGTCGCAGTTGCAATCGCTCGCGGCCGTTAGCGACCCAGAACCACCCCACTGGGCAGATCTGCCAAGTGGTCTGACCGAGCGTTTCCATGGCCGCACGGGCAGACATTTACTCAAGGTGTATGGCCGCGGCGAAATCTGGGACATGGCCGTCCTCGAGCGCTTCGTGTCCGAGGTGGCACGTGTCGATCCAAAGGTCACGGGCAACCCGCTGCAAGCGTACAGCGCGTCGTGGGACCTGCAGCGCAGCTACCAACGCGCGGCATGGTATGCCTTGGCTGTCATCGTGGCAGTGTTGGTATTCGATTTTCGCAGCGTCCCGCAAGCGCTGCTGGCGGGTTTGCCGCTGGGGTTGGGCATGGTTCAAGCGTTCGGACTGTTGGGTTGGTGGGGGTGCCCGTTGAATCCTGCCAACATGATAGCGCTACCGATTCTGCTGGGAATCGGCGTCGACTACGGCGTGCACATTGTTCACGATTTTCGCGAACAGCAAGGCGAGTATCGTCTGTCGCCCTCGGTTTCGGTGGCCGTCGTCGTCGACTCATTGACCACGATCGTGGGCTTTGGCTCGCTCATGGTGGCCGATCATCGCGGATTGCAAAGCCTGGGACGAGTGCTCGTGGTGGGGGTGGGGTGCTGTTTGCTGACTTCCACGCTATTGCTGCCGGCCGCGCTCATGCTGATGTCGCGGCGCCGCGAGACACCGCCCAGCGACGTGGTGCCCCTGGCACACGCTGCGCGCGAGGGACCACCCGAGCCGCACCTAGGTGTGGAAGCCTTTGCCGACAGGGCACTTGTGGTGCCGCGCCGCACCACTCGGTAACTGGGATCACGTGGTCGGCCCAGGTTCGGATCCTAGTACCCCAGCTCATGTCTCTTGTTGTAAGCATCAACCCCAAAACCATTTGCGATGACACCCCACATGGTCAAAGCCGCAGATGGGTGCAAAATGGGATCAGGATCGCCGTTGCATTGAGCCTGTGTCGCTTCACGGCCCCGTTAGCCTCAATGGTGGAGGCAACGGTTCCATGGCATGGGTTGAAAAGCGCGGACGATCGTTCCGCCTCATCCTCAGAGATCACGAGCGGAAGCTGATCCGCTACCCGCTCGACGTCAAAGACGCCGACGAGGCGGAGGAGATCCGCCTTCGCTTCGAACGCCGGCTCAAGCTCTACCGAGCGGGGGACGTTGTGGTTCCGACAGGCGTTGAACTCATCCCGTTCCTTATCGACGGCAAGCAGCCCATCGAAACGGCGCCGGTCACGCCCGTCCTCACCCTCGCGCAGCTTTTCCGTCACTACCACGAAGAACTCTCTCCCGAAGCCAAGGAGCGACAGACAAGTACCGCAACCGGATCGGACTCGATATGGCCCTCGAAGCTCTTCGCGATTGTCGCCGAAGGAAGAAAGCGACCATGGACGAACTGTGGAAAGCGGCCCAGATATGCCGGGTTTCGAACGTCCTTCGTCCCTACCTCGAAGCCGTGACACGACGAAGCAGCCCGTCTCGAACATCGCGGCTTCGATTCGCCAAAAGCTCTTGTGTCTCTCGCGTGATCGCAACGAAGATTTCGGACTGATCCTCAACCAGTACGCCATCGAACGGCTTCTTTATCGCTTGGCAGCCTCGCGTTACCGCGAGGATTTCGTGCCCAAAAGGGCGATGCTGTTTTCGGTTTGGCCCGGGAGACTTCGTCGTCCGCCCCCGTGACGGCTTGGCCTCAACAAGTAATCGTGGATCTTCACCGAAGCCTTTTCGTACGGCAAATCAAGGTGGGTTTAACCGCCGATTGTCGCTGACAGTGCTGCGCAACTCGTGATATAATTCGGCGAATGGAACCGAGTAAGTCACCCGAATCGGTTAAGAAACTC
>CAYSXM010000213.1:0-6986 GCA_964434905.1 uncultured Pirellulales bacterium
GCCGATATCACGCAAGAACTCCAGGCAGTTGATGCGGCTCATCCAGTCGTAGTTGTTCACTAGCACGGCGGCCGTCGGGCCCGGTTCAAAATCGAGAAACTGTCCCATCTGTCGCTCGATCGCGGCCACATTGGCGGCCAGAGCCTCGACCGAAAGCAGGTTGCGTTCCTCGCTCTTGCCGCTGGGATCGCCGATCATCCCGGTGGCGCCACCCACCAGCGCAATCGGCCGGTGGCCGGCCCTCTGAAACCGCCGCAGCGCGAGCACCCCCATCAGGTGCCCCACGTGCAGGCTATCGGCCGTGGGGTCGAAGCCGGCATACAGCGTGCGCCGGCCCGCGGCGAGCCAATCGGGCAAACCCACCTCGTCGGTCGACTGGTGAACCAGCCCACGCCACGCTAACTCGGCATGTATTCCGGCGGACATACGTTCTTTCACTGCGGCTGGAATCGCGAACCAGGGCGGCGCCACGCCGGGTACCAACCCAGGCCGGGCCAGCACCTTACCGCCACATGTCGTCGTTGGCAAACGGGTGGGCAGGTCCGCTGGGGCGCGGTCGAGGCAGCGCCTTCTGTACCGCCTCGGCCAGTCGCAGATCTTCCATCGTGGCGATCTTCAGATTCATGGGTGAACCTGGCACCACGGTGACCGGGTGACCCACGCGTTCCACCAACTGGGCGCAATCGGTAGCGGCCAGGCCGTTGCGCCGCGCATAGGCCTCGCGCAACAGGTCGAGGCGAAACACCTGCGGCGTTTGCGCTTCCCATAGCCCCTCGCGCGGCACGGTTTCCACCACTTCCCGGCCGGCCGAAACACGCTTGATCGTGCCCGCAATGGGCAACGCGCAGATCGCAGCGCCCGACTTGACCGCGGCCGCGAACACGCGATCGATCCAGTCGTCGACCAGGCAGGGGCGCGCGGCATCGTGCACGCAGACCAGGTCGCAGCTCGAGTCGACCCGGGCCAAGGCCCGCTCAATCGAATCGGCGCGCTCGCGCCCTCCCTCGACCACCTGGATTCCCAGAATCGCCACGTTGGCCCCGAACCGCGAGGTGAAATCCTCGCGATCCTCCGGCGAAATGACGATCAGCACCTGTTTCACGTCGTCGCGATTCACGAACCGCTCGGCCGAATACAACCAGACCGCGCGGTTCGCCAGCGGGGCAAACGGCTTCTTGTAGGTCGAGTGCTTGAACCGGCTACTTTGTCCGGCAGCGGGCAAGATCACGGCGAATTTCGGCACGCGCTCTCCCCTTCTGCAACGTCTCGCAACCAACCACAACACCGCCCCGACCGGTAAATTCTTCCGATCATCTCGCCCAGCGTCAAGCCGCGCGGCAAGCCGGGCCCGGGCCGGGGTTCGCGGGGAAGAGCTTTCAGCCGGGATTATTCATGAACTTCGTCGCGAGGAGTCGAAAGCGTTGTGGCTGCCAGGAAAACCGCGATCAGGTGCCACTGACCTTGCCAGTGCTCTGGGGCGTATGGGTGAATACGTGAGTCAGAGGTGATTGCGGTTTGGCGCAGCAGACGCGACGCGTTCGCTACCGCAGTAGAAGGCTCATGAATAATTCGGGATTAGGGTGCCGCCGGACCGGAAGCGTACAACCACCGCGCCACGCCAGGCGTGGCCTGCTCGTCTCCCCAAGGACTTTCTAGCACCCGTGCCGTGGGGCGTTCGAGCACCGCCGCCTCGAGCAGCTCCACGGTTGCCGGCGCCCGCGATAGCACATCCAGGGCTTGCCATCCAAGCTGCAACCGCACAACGCGCTGTGGCGCGCGCCACGCGCGGTCGGCCGCAAAGCAACCCAAAAACAGCGGGTCGGCCAGGTCCAGGCAAGACACCAGGAAATCGTGCGGCTGGCCATCCATGACCACCGGCAACAGTCGCGTCACGCCGCGCCCGTCGTCCAGCACCAACACCACGGCCGTCCAGCCCGGCTTGCGCCAACCAGCGAGCGAAGTGCGAGCCGCGCGCACCCGCAACCGAATCAAATCGGATGCACGTGCCGGCTCTTCGGAAACGACGGTCGCCACCCCCGGCTCGGGAAACTTCAGCGAGATACTGTCGATCGCCAGGGGACGTTCCTGCCAGCCACAGGTGCGCGTCGCCACGCGCGCCAACAGCGCGCAATGAGGCTCCGGCGGTCGTGCCAATTCGTAATGGTCTAGTAGCCAGCGAAAGATTTCGCTGGTGCGGGTCGGGTGAGGGAATCCATCCAGCGGTAGCGCGTCGCGATTGACAACCACGGGCAGATCGTCAAGCCGCTCGAGCCCGGCCAGTGTGCCGCGCACCAACGAGGCGTTGTGTGCCTCGGTAAACAGAATCGAGTACAGCGGATTGCGCTTGCCAGCCAAGCGGTTCACCAAGGCTCCATAGGGCCACACGGCCAGTCGATCGCCCGGCAGCGCCGCCGCGGCCGCCACCATTTCGTCCAGACCCGGGTCGGTAATCTTGGCTACCGCGCGGCGCGGTTCAAACCGCGACCACGCGCCCCAACGCAATAGCCACCCCAGGCGAAACGTCTGGCTCGCCGCGAACGGTAACAGCGCCAAGCACACCAAGCACCACCCGGTACGTCGGCCGCGACAAAACAGCGGTTGCGCGACCAGCGAGGCCGTGCCCCACAAATAGGCTGGCACCACCAGACCCACCACGCACACCGTGGGCGCCACGGCGTTCCAAACATGAAACAAATCGCTGCGTGTCAGGCCATATCGCACGACCAGCATGCCATAGGCGCTGGCACCCAGCACCATCGCCGAAGCCTGGGTCGAGTTGCCTGCTGGCCATGCCCGGCGCAAAAACCACACCCCCAAGCCCGCGCCGCACGCCGCCAGCAGCCAAGCCAAGAGCAGCGCGAGCAGGTGCGCGGTCTCGCCCGGCCAAGCCCAATACGACTGATAGCTTCGCGACAATTCGGCGGTCTCCATCAGATACCGCCGCCACCCTGGCGACCAGGTCGCTGGCGCTAGAAAACAAAACACCCCGGCTGCCATCCACGCCGCGGCTTCCGCTGCGCGGCGGCGCGCCTGGCGGGCCGCCGCGACCTGTTGGCCCAGCGACGCACTCACAATCAATGCCAACACCCCTCCTTGCGCCAAGAGCGTCATCGGTCCGAGTTCGAACGAATACCAGCCTCCAAAGGGCGCCGCGCCGCACCACAATGCCCGACCCAGCCACCGCCCGCGCCACGTCGACGTTGGGACCACAACCGCGCGGGCCGTGGCAGCCACCAGCAGCATCGGCCACATCGGCTTGAAGCCGGCGCCGCGAAACTCGCCCGGCGCCGCCATCACCGCGGCCCAAGCCAAGAGCAACGCCGCGCTGCCCGCACGGTCGACACCCGTCTGGCGCAACAGCCAGACCAGACCCAGCGTGACCAGCACCGCGGCGGGCAGATCCCAAAACCGCTTCACCGCTGCCACATCGCCTCCGCACACCAACCCTAGTCCGTGCAGCACCTGATAGGGCGGCCCAAAATTGAAAATGAAGTCGCGCCCGGCCCAGCGACCATCTGCCGCTTGCATCACAAAGTCGTACTGCCACGAGGCGTCGTACTGCCGGTAGGTTCCCAGAGTCTGATCGGCCAAATAACACTCGGCCGGCGCCGCCAGAAACAACGCCACCAGCACGGCCCACCAGGGCACGCCGGTCGTGGTGTCGCGCATGCCTGGTGATGTTCGATTCACGCCCCGTCTCCGGATTGCCGGTCATACCGTTGGTCGAACCACTGGCAACTTCTGGCCAGGCACCCGCTCCAGCGGGCGATTCACCATAATCTACACCCGCTCGGGTGGCGATTGGGCTATTCTCATACGCTTGGCCAGTCCTGGGCACCGCGCCTTGCCAGCGCCCGCCTGCTTTTCGAAGGTCTGGCCCATTGGCCCCTGCCCCTCACGCATCCGAGCACCCCGCGCATGATCGAGATTCCGCAGCTGGCACCTTCGCGGTCGGAAGAAATCTTTGATCGCCTGCGCAGATTGCTGGGCATGGTGGGCGCGCCCGTGGCCATGGCGGTAGTCTGGATTTATCCATTCGCCTCGCTGTCGCCCGACGCCCACCACCTGGCCGCGGTGATGGCTGCTGTGGTCGTGCTGTGGATCAGTGAAGCCTTGCCGATGCCGATCACCGCCCTGTTGGGTGCGGCAGGGTGCGTGGTGCTGGGCGTAGCGCCCGCCAAACAGGTGTTTGCCCCGTTCGCCGACCCCATCATGTTCCTGTTCATCGGCTCGTTCATGCTGGCGAGGGCGATTTTCCTGGTCGGCCTCGACCGACGGCTGGCGTTCTGGGTCCTCGCGCAGCCCTGGGTCGGGGGTCGACCGGTGCGGGTGCTGGGTGTCTACGGCGCCGCCGCGGCCGGACTGTCGGCCTGGATCTCGAACACCGCCACCACCGCCATGATGTTAGCCATCGGGTTGTCGCTGCTACGCGTCATGCTACGCCCCGAACACACCGAGCACCTAGAGCACACCGCCGCCGGCACGCGCGAGTCGCAGCCGGCGCTCGACCCACGTTATGCCACGGCGCTGATGCTGATCACCTCGTTTGCCGCGTCGATCGGCGGACTGGCCACGCCCATCGGCACACCCACCAACCTGATCGGCTTGGGCTTCATTCGCGAGCAACTACAGGCCGAGGTTTCGTTTTTTGAGTGGATGCAAATTGGCGTTCCCGTCGTCGTCGTCCTGTATTTGTTCTTGTTCGGCTACTTGGCCTGGCTCTGCCCGGCCGGGTTGCGCGAAATTCCCGGTGGTCAAGCAATGCTTGTCCGACAGCGCGCAGCGCTGGGACCATGGACCACGGCCGAGTGGTCAACCCTGGCGGTGTTCACGCTGGCAGTCGGGCTGTGGATTGCGCCCGGTGTCGCGGCGCTCACCACGGGTGAATCGTCCCCGACCTATCGCTGGCTGCGCGACTGCCTGCCCGAAGGGGTCGTAGCGCTCGTTTGCGCGGGGTTACTGTTTATCGCACCGAGTGGGCGCGGGCGACCGGTGCTCGAATGGTCGGAAGCGGTCGCGATCGATTGGGGCGTGGTGTTGCTATACGGCGGAGGTTTCGCGCTGGGCACGCTGTCGCAAGCGACCGGCTTGGCCGAGGCTTTGGGGACCTCGTTGGCACAATGGGTCGTCGGTGCCAGTAGCTTCCAGATACTGCTGGGTGCCACGGCAGTCGCGGCGCTGTTGTCGGAGCTGACCTCGAACACTGCCTCGGCGGTAATTGTCGTGCCGTTGGTGATCGCCACCGCGCGGCAGGCCGGGTGCGATCCGCTAGAACCCGCGCTGGGCGCTACCTTCGGTGCCAGCATGGGCTTCATGATGCCCGTCTCGACGCCTTGCAACGCGATCGTTTACAGTTCCGGGTACATTCCACTGAGCCGCATGGTGCGCTATGGTGCGTTGTTGGATGTAGCCGGGGTATTGACGATCGTCAGCGCCGTACACTTCTTGGCCGCTTGGTTGCGATAGTGCTGGGGGCAGAAGAATCATGCTGGGGCTCGAACTTCTATGCGTCGCACTGGCCGGCGCGGCCGGTGCCGTGTGTCGCTATGTCATTTCGTTGGGCACGCACGCGCTGCTGGGCTCGGCCTGGCCTTGGGGAACCTTGGCTGTCAACGTACTGGGGTGCTTGGCATTCGGTGCGGGCCACCAGTGGTTGCGCCATCTGCCCTCCGACCCTGGCTACGGTCGGTTGCTGTGGCTGACCGGGTTCTGTGGCGGCCTGACCACCTTCAGCACGCTGGCCTTCGACCTGTTCGTGCTGCACGAACGCCACGGACTCGCCTGGGCGGGCAGCAACTTGGCCTTGCATGTCGGTCTGGGAATGGCCGCGCTCGTATCGGGCATGGCCCTGGCACGCGCCTGGTAGCCGGGCTCGCCAACTGCGGCGCTGTGCTCCGCACTTGGCGAAGTTGAAAAACGCCTCGACGGCATTTTTCAACGGACTGCCAGTTAACTCTGGCGCGGTCTCGTTCGCCGCTGCCTGGCCTGTACACGCCCCCCTTGGCGACTGACTTCGCAGGTGCCCTGACCATCTGCAGGCAGCGGGTGCAATTGGGTGCCCGGCAGGTTAAGCTCTTGGGTTTGTACCCTACTCGCTTGCCTGTCCATTGGGGGCGCTGATGCCCGCCGCCGCGATACCTGCCCTTGTGCCCGACTGCATTCAGGTCCGCGGAGCGCGCGTACACAACCTGCAAAACATCGATGTCGACATCCCCCGCGGGCAGTTGGTGGTGATTACGGGTCTGAGCGGGTCGGGCAAGAGCTCGCTGGCATTCGACACGATCTATGCCGAGGGGCAGCGGCAATACATCGAGAGCCTGTCGGTCTATGCTCGCCAGTATCTACACCAGCTCGAGCGGCCCGATGTGGACTTGATCTTGGGTTTGCAGCCCACGCTGGCTATCGACCAGCGCAGCGGTACGGGCCACAATCCGCGCAGCACGGTGGCCACGGTGACCGAGGTGTACGATTACTTGCGGCTGCTAATGGCCCGGCTTGGTCAGCCCACTTGTCATGGTTGCGGCGCGGCGATTTGCCAGCAGTCGGCGGCGCAGATTCTCGACGACTTGTTGAAGTTGCCGGAACGCACCAAGGCGATGATCCTGGCTCCGTTTGTGCGCGGCCGCAAGGGCCGCCACGCCGAGGTGTTCGAGGCCGTGCGCAAGGCCGGCTTTCTGCGCGTGCGTGTCAACGGAGAGATGCTCGACCTGGATGCGGTGGGCGAGCTGCCGGCGCAAAAAAAACACCATATCGAGGCCGTGGTCGATCGCGTGCTGGTGCGCGAGGGCATTCGCCCGCGGATGAGCGACTCGCTGAACATGGCGCTAAAATTTGGCGAAGGCGTGGCGGTGATCGCGTTGCTCGAAAAGCAGGGCGACCAGGAAGTGTGGCACGATCGGGTCTATAGCACGCGTTTTGCCTGCCCCGACTGCGGCATCAACTACGCCGAGATCGAGCCCCGCACTTTCAGTTTCAATAGCCCCTAC
>CAYSXM010000214.1:0-6961 GCA_964434905.1 uncultured Pirellulales bacterium
GGTCGCGGGCCGCATGGACTTCATTCGATTCTCGGGCGAACTGTACATTTATTATGTATTGATCGCCCTGGGCGGTTTTGTCTTCACCGCATTCATGGCCATGCTGTTCAAGGCGATCGGATTCGATCCCCAGCCCTTTTTCCAGTGGGTCGTGCCGTGCGGAGCAGCCGGCGCGGTTCTGGTTGCTTCCTGGCTCGTGGAGGCTAAACAGAGCGTGATCGAAAACATGGCGCCCGTATTGACTCGCCTCTTCACTCCGCTTTTCGCCGCCTTGCTGTTCACTTTTCTCGGGACCATGTTGTGGACCGGACGTGGGATCGACATCTCGCGCGACGTACTCATTGCCTTCGACCTGCTGCTGGTGGTGGTCCTCGGCCTGCTGCTCTATTCCGTCTCCGCCCGCGATGCCCAATCGCCGCCGGGCACCTTCGATGTGGTGCAGATGGTGCTGGTGATCAGCGCGCTTTTGGCCGACGCGGTCGCACTGTGGGCGATTGCCGCTCGCATCAGCGAGTTCGGCTTCAGCCCGAACCGAGTCGCGGCCTTGGGCGAGAATTTGATATTGCTGGTCAATCTCGCCTGGGCTGCGGTGCTCTACGTCCGCTTTTTGCGAGGGCGCGGATCCTTCGCGAGCGTCGAACGTTGGCTCACCAGCTATCTGTCCGTGTACTTCGTGTGGGCAGTGATCGTCGTAGTTTTCTTTCCTCCAGTATTCCGATATCTCTGACAGCGTTCTCTGACACCTGTCTCTAACACCGTTCTCCAACAGCGCTGTAGCTCAGGCCTCGGCCTGACGAGACCTACCTTAATCTTGCACTGGGTGCCAGTGGCTTTGCCCCGTAGTGTCCGGAATGATGGTGAGTGTCGAGCGAGGGCGGAGCAATGGCAAGGGCATGGGCAAGATGACGGGGATGCGAACGAGCACAATAGCGATTGGCCCCGTGCCACGGACATTTCACCAGAGTTCCGCGTGCAATTGGCCCCACGTTATGAACGCGGCCCTGCGGCTGGGCGGCCCTGCGGCTTCGAACGTGGCGCCAAGACGTCTACCCATCGGCTACCGATCCAACTCATCGAGTGGCGGTCGCCACAGCGGTTGCGGCTCGAACAACACCCGGCCGATTGCCTGCGCCGCGTGGTTCGAGGCATGAATTCGTCCCTGGGCCACGGCCTCGTCGACGTCGGTGTGGCCCAGCAACAGCCGCGTGAACTCGGCCTCGTTGAACCGCAACACTCCCCGGCCGGGTTTGTCGCGCGAAACCTTGACGCTGCGTCGGCTGATCGTCAGCCGTAGTCGATGCTCACCACACACCAGGCTCAGTTCGCAGGGGCGGGGCAACCGGTGCCGGTCGGCCCGGCGCTGCAACTCGCCGCACAGGTCGCGCAGCAGCCCGACCGGGTCGAGCACCCGCGCCATCATCACCTCGCCATTGTACGATTCGTGGTGCCAAGCCTGTCCGGGCGCGCGATGCAGCAGGGCATGCAGCCGCTCGTCGGGCGGGGCGAAAAGCGTGACCGTGGTTGCGTCGTGTTCAAGCGCTTCGCCGCACACTCGGGCCAACAATTGCTCGCCGGCATCGTCGCGGCCGGGCTGGGTCACCAGCTCTAGTACCCGGTCGCCCCGCGTCACCGCATAGCCCACGATCGGTGCATTGCCATCGTCGAGCTCGAACCGGTCGGGGCCTTCGATCGCCACGTAAATCTGGTCGAATGCCTTGCGGCTGATCAACCATCGCCAATAGGGCTCGGTGCGCTCGAGCGCACCATAGGCCGTGGCGAAACGCTGGCGATACAGCCGCATGACCGACGGCAATTCCACCTGACGCCAAGGACGAATCGTGAGTGTCGACCGAGTCTCGAGCAAACCCTGGTTCGGCTGCCGGATGAGCTGCGCCAAAACGTCTCGCGGATTGGCCCGCGACACGCAATGCCGGCCACACACGGCCCAACCCGCGGGCCGGAAAAAATGCGGGATTTTAGTCGTCAACCAGCCCAGGGTGCTGCCATCTTCTTCCATGCACTGGTCGGCCAACTGTAACAATCGCGAGGCAAAACCGCGGCCGCGGTACTCGGGCAAGGTGCCCACCCAGCGGATCGCCGCGACCGGCAGTCGCAGCGCGCCAAACTGCATGGTCCGCTTGGCCAAATGCAGGTGCGACAAGATGCGGTGCCGATCCTTGATCAGCAGCCGGTCGCGCGGCTCGTAAAAGGGGTCGTCGAGCGAGCTTTGAAACGTGTCGTGCGTCGGCCCCTGAAACACCGCGGTCAGGAACGGAAACACCGACACATGGTCGCCCGGCGTGGCCGAGGTGACGTGCGGGCCGGCTTCCGTTTCGAATTCGCCCAGCCCGGGGCTCAATTCGCCGCAGAAACGTTTGACCCGACGAATGGCCCCCGTCGGAGCCAAGGTACTGTTCGCAGCGCCCATGCGACGCATCCCTTCGTGCTGTCCAGGTTTGATCCTTCAACCCACGCGCTGGGCATAGACTAAGGGGGGATGCGAGAAATTTCCAGCAGAAATCCGACAAGTTCCTCGGCCGGGAACAGGCAGAAGGCATATTCCCGCGATCCCCAGACCCGTTCGGCCTGCGCCGCGGCTTGGGCTGCGGCGCGCGCCGCGAGGGCCTGCTGGCGTGCCGGTTCCAGCAGCGCGGCCAGCTCGCGGTTGGCCTGGCGAATCGCCTGACAACGCCCACGCGCCGTCGATTCGCTGGGCTGAAAACCCAATTGGCGATGCTTTTCCGCCGCCCAGCCGGCTGCCGCATCGCGTAACCCAGGTGCCACCAGGGCCAACTGGGTTTCCGGGTGATATGCCAGACAACGCAATTTTGCCGTGGCCTCGGCCAAAGCCTGGGGTTCAGGGCGGGACCGCGCAATCGGCAGTTCCACGGTGGCCGACAAGGCGGCGTAGCCTGGTGGCGCGACCCCATGGAAACGGTGGATCAATAGATCCGTCAACTCGTCGTACTTGGCCCCCCCCAGACCGTGGACGAACAAATCGCCCACAAATAACCGCGCGAACAGCGTGGTCCACAACGCGCGGGGGCGCAGCTTGATTCCCCCTTGGACCAGTTCGCCCAGGGCCAGGGCAGTGCGGCTGGGGTCGCTTCCCAATGGCAACGCCTGCTGCCAATGGGCGCGATCGGTCAACCAGATTTGGCCCGCGTGTTGGCGGACAAATAGCCGCCGACGGGCCGGGGCCTCGGCCGTCCAGACCCACAGCGGTGCCTCGAGCCAGGGACCGTCGGCAACCAGTTCGGGCACCGGGTGGCGCGCGCTACGGACCCGGTTGGCCAGGCGATATTCGCTCAGGGCCTGGTTGTGAATCTGCTGAAACCGCGCCAACTCGATCAACAGATGGGCCACGGCCCAGGTAAAGCTGGCGGTCTGACTGACCACGCTTTGCGGCACCTCGTGGGTCACCAGTCCCTGGCCTGCCTCGAAGGCGTGCCGCGCCTGGGAAATGGCCAGGCCCACCCGGTTCGTGGCGCGGCCCCGTTCAAGCACCTGCGGCCAGAATTCTGCCAGCAGCGGCCGGGGCACACGCCCCTGCAGTGTTTCCCACACCTGGCGCGGAAAATGTTGCCACGCGGCCTGGTCGACAATGGGCCGTTCTTCAAACGGCACTTCCGCCATCGGCAGGTCGTAGGCCACGTTGGTCAACCGCGGCTGGTCCAGCGCGCCGGTGGGAACTCCGATCGCCGGGGTGGCGAGCGTGTCGTTGTCGACGATCAGATGCACGGCGTGCCCTCGGCAATGCCGGGCGATCGAGGACAGCGCGAAGTTCTTGAACCACACCCCGGGGTGAAACAACGATGGCTGGTGCCCTCCCAGAATCAACGGCAAACCACTGTCGCCAGGAGCTGGAAGGTCGCGATAGGCTCGGCCGTATTGCCAGGCCGCCGTCAGGACCTCGGCACGGGCCTGGTGCCGCAGCAGGCCCAGCGGTCGCCCGGCGACTTCCACTGCCGCTTGCGACTGAAAGTAGTCTCGATTGGCTGCGAGCAAATCTGGAATTTCGATCACTGGCGGCAGCGCGAGAACTCCGCCCGCCGCGCGCGGCACGCGCAACCGGTGCCAGGTTCCCGCGGCGGCCCCTCGGAGCGTCATCCGGCCAGCTCGGTGCAGAGCGTGCCTGTCCAGGGCGATCCATAGGGTGCTTGTGCACCGGCCAATGCGCGATCGATCACCAGGTGGTAGTATTCTAAGCGGGTTACCGCATCGTCGAGCCCCGCCCCGAACGAACGCTTTTCATCCAGGTAAATCAAGGGGACCGGCAATTCGACAACCGATAACCGAGCCGCGGCCGCTTGCACCCACAACTCCAGCGGCATGGCATAGCCCGGCTCGCTAAGCCGTAGCTTCTCTAGCGCGGCCACGCGGTAGGCCTTGAAACCGCAGAACGCGTCGGAAAGTTGCAAACCCAACCGGCGATTCAGTTCAGCGGTGACAATGCCATTCACTCGGCGGCGATCGGCTGGCGGTGCGCTGTCGCCAGCAAACTGCCGCAGATAACGGCTGCCCGACACAATATCCGCGCGCTGGGCTTCTTCTACGAAACGAGGAATGCGTTGCGGTTCGTGTTGCCCATCGCAATCTATGGTGACCACGACGTCGAACTTTTCGTTGCGCGCATACTCAAACGCGGTTAGCAGCGCCGCGCCATAACCCCGGTTCTGCGGATGGCGGAGCAACCGGAGTTGGTTCTGCTGGGCCAGGAGCTCGGACGTGCCATCGGTCGAGCCGTCGTCGACCACCAGCACCTCGGGGCTAAAGCGGCGTACCTCGCGAAGCACCCCCTCCACGTGTGCCACTTCGTTGAACACCGGCAACGCAGTCAGAAAGCGGTCGGCCATGGTTCACCGAGTGAAAAATGTGTGGCAGGGCAGAGACACTCTGCCGACCCCGGAGGCGAAACGCGACGTGGCCGAGGGCGAGCGCCCTGACTTTGCATTCTAGGTGGGGGGGGCACTGAGTCAACGAAGCGCACGACTCGAAGTTACCCCCCGGCGGGACGGGGGGGTGGCTTGGTGGAGGCGCTTGCAGGGCCCATTTTGGCGTCATCTGCCGAGCAGTAAGTCCGCTAGACATGCAGGCATTGCTACCAAGCGGTGGGTTTTCCGTGTCGATGGTCCCGAGCCCAGGCCTGCTCAAAAGCCCGTTGAAGAATTCAACAGACTGCGAGACCCGTCCGCCCGGGCGCAATCGACTTGCCGGGGCCAGGTGAGTTTGTTGTATTGTTCTCTGGCGGTGTTGGCGATCGGCCGAAAAAACCTGGGGGAAAGGAAGCCCTGGATGCCTTGGCTGTTGAACCTGTTGTATCTGCTGGCAGCGGTGGCCGCGCTGCCGTGGCTGATCTATCGCGCGGTCGTGCAAGGCAAGTATCGGCACGGTTGGGGTGCCAAGTTGTGGGGAGCGGTGCCGGTTCGACAGGGCGATCGGCCGGCCGTGTGGTTCCACGCCGTCAGCGTGGGCGAGGTGAACATCTTAGGGCCCGTGCTCAAGGCCCTGGTCATGCGACAGCCCGATTGGCAGTTCATCATCACTAGCACCACCAGCGCGGGCTATGAACTGGCGCGGCAGCGCTTTCCACAACACCTCGTGGCGTATTGTCCCTTGGACTTTAGCTGGGCGGTCCGGCGCGCGATGTGTCGCTGGCGGCCCCAACAGTTAGTATTGGTGGAGTTGGAATTGTGGCCCAATCTACTGAGCGCCGCGCGCCAGCAAGGCGTGCCCGTGGCGATCATCAACGGTCGCCTGGGCGATGGTAGCTTTCGGGGCTATCGCCGGTTGGGCCGCGTGGCTCGGCAGTGGTTTGCCCAACTCGACCTGGTGGCAGCACAGAACGCGGAGTATGCCCGGCGATTCGCCCTGTTGGGAGTGCCGGCCGAGCGGTTGCACGTTACCGGCTCGATCAAATTCGATGGCGCTCAACTCGATCGCCACAACGAGCGCACCCGTCGGCTGGCTGCGCTGGCAGGCATTGGGCCGGACGAGATCGTCTTCCTGGCCGGCAGCACGCAAGCGCCCGAAGAGCAAGTGGTGCTCGACACATTTCGCCAATTGGCCCCCACGCGGCCCCGGCTGCGGTTGATCGTGGTGCCGCGACACCCGCATCGCTTCGACGAGGTGGCACGGTTGCTGGCCCATTCGGGCCTGGCCTGGCAGCGCCGCAGCGACTTGGATGCGTGCGGCCCGCTGTCGGGCGCGCGGGTGTTGTTGGTCGACACGGTGGGCGAGTTGGGCGCTTGGTGGGGTACGGCGCACGTGGCGTTTGTGGGGGGCAGTTTGGGAACGCGAGGCGGCCAGAACATGATCGAGCCAGCCGCCTATGGCGTGGCGGTGAGTTTTGGCCCCCACACGCGCAATTTTCGCGAGGTGGTGCGGCTGTTCGTCGAACACGACGCGGCCGTGGTGGTGCGTGACCCCGCGGAGCTTGTGCGTTTTGTGCGCCGCGCGGTCGACGAGCCAGCCTTTGCTTCCGAGCTGGGCGCCCGAGCGCGGCAGTTGGTGGCAGCACAGACCGGGGCCACGGCGCGGAGCGTGGAGTTGCTGTTGGCGGTGTCAACACCGAAGAGCAAGCCGCTGGTCAGTTTCGTAGGTCAGGCCGTGGCTTGAAGCGACCGACCTTTTTCATTCGTTCTGTGTGCCACTGGCTCGGCCCAGCGCTCTGGCCGTGGCTCGACTGGAATTAGTACCGCGCCAGCCGAAACCCAGTAGAGCGCGCGCTTGCCGTGCGCCATGGCGCCTAGGCGTTGCATTCTACCTCGGAACGCATGGGCACATCGCTAAGGAAGAGAACGCTAAGACGCTAAGCAGAGGAACAGCATCAGAACCTCATTTCCTTGCGACTTCGCGGCTTGGCGCCTTGGCGTTGGCTTCTGCATGTCGCCACGTTGGATCAACCCAAAGTTTTGTAGGTCACTGGCTTTGCCAGTGCTCTGGTCGTGACTTGACTGGG
>CAYSXM010000215.1:0-6957 GCA_964434905.1 uncultured Pirellulales bacterium
TGGAATACCAATTGCTGGGAAACCACCTGCTGGCCAATGCCGTGGCCCTGGCACAGGGTGGCTTGTTCTTCGACGGACCCGAAGCAGCTCGCTGGCTAACTCTAGGGCTGGCCATTCTGGGCGACCAATTGCCCGAACAAATTCTGGCCGACGGGGGGCACTATGAGCGCAGCCCGATGTACCAGGCGGAGGTGCTGGTCTGGTTGCTCGACCTGGTGAACGCGCAGCGTGCGGTCGGCGAGCGCGCCCCCCCAGGCGCCCGCGCCTGGGCCGATCGGGCGCGCCCCACGCTATCGGCCATGGCCCGCTGGCTGGCGACGATGACGCACCCCGACGGCGACATCGCGCTGTTTAACGACGCCGCACTTGAAATGGCGCCGCGGCCGGAGCTGGTCTTCGATTATGCGCGGACCTTGGGCTGCGACGAGCCAGGCGAGCAGGGCACGGGCACGCTGCCCGAAACCGGCTATGCACGGCTGGTCCGCGGACCCGCGGTGCTGCTGGTCGACGTGGGACCCCTGGGGCCCGACTTTCTGCCTGGCCATGCGCATGCCGACACGCTCAGTTTCGAGCTTTCAGTTGCCGGGCAGCGGTTGGTCGTGAACTCCGGCACGTCGACCTATAACGAAGGCACGCTGCGCGATTGGCAGCGTTCGACCGCCGCGCACAGCACGCTGGAAATCGCCGGGCAGAGTTCGTCGGAAATGTGGGGGGGGTTTCGCGTGGCCCGCCGGGTACGGGTGGACCCGGCCTGCTGCCAGGTCTCCGAGTTTTCCGACCGGCTGGTTATTTCCGGTTGGCACGATGGCTACGAACGCCTGGCCCACGGGTTGATACACGGCCGCACCTGGCTGTTGCGAGACCAGCGGCTAGAGTTTTCGGACGCCCTCTCGCAGGTCGCTCCGGGGCGGACCGTTTGCCGGCTATATTTGCACCCCGACGTGGAGGTGCTGGACCCCGACCGGCCGGAGGAAGCGCCGGTGCGATTTCGGGCGGGGCCGGTGGAGGGTGAGATTTCCGCGGCTGGCCGCTCGCTGCGCGTGGTACCGGCCCTGTACTATCCACGATTCGGCGAACAGCGGGATAATTGGTGTTTGGAATTCGATTCGGTCGGTGCCAACGTGTGGATCGTCTGGAACGTGTCTCACGCCCGGCCTTGAGCAATCGTGCGGAGTGTGCATGCGGCTGTTGATTCTCACGCAGTACTTTCCTCCGGAAATGGGCGCGCCCCAGGCCCGGCTTTCGGAACTGGGCGAGCGGCTGGTCGACCGTGGCTGGCAAGTCGAAGTGTTGACCGCGCTGCCCAACTATCCGACCGGCAGCGTGTTTCCTGGCTATGCGCGCGGGCGCCCGGTGGTAGAGCAAATCGGTCGACTGCGTACCATCCGCGTGCCGCTGTACACATCGAAGGCAGGGTTTTCCCGGCGGTTGGCCTCGTATTTTTCGTTTGCCGCTAGCGCCCGCTGGCACGCGCCGGGCCGGTGCGCGGTGCCCGACTTGTTGTGGGTCGAATCGCCCCCATTATTTCTTGCCTACGGTGCCTGGTCGCTGTGCCGCAGGTGGCGGACAAAGTACGTGTTCAATGTCAGCGACCTGTGGCCCGAATCGGCCATTCGCATGGGCGTGGTCCGGCCCGGGCTGGCCACGCGCTTGGCGTCGCGGCTCGAGGCACAAGCCTATCGTCGGGCCGTGGGGGTCACGGGGCAGAGCGACGAAATCATCGCCGGCGTGCGGCGATTGGCTCCGCTGGTGCCCACGGCGGTGATTACCAACGGCGTGGCGCCCGAGCGGTTTGGCAAACATTGGGCAGATGACGAAGCACGGCGCCTGGTCGGCACCGAGCCTGGACCGGTCTTCATGTATGCCGGACTGCTGGGACTGGCCCAAGGGCTCGATCAATTGCTCGACGTAGCGCGCGACCTGCCGGCCACGGTGCCCGGTCGATTCGTGCTGGTGGGCGATGGCCCGGCGCGCGAACATCTGGCGGCGCGGATCGCGCAGAAGCGGCTGCCGCGGGTCAAACTACTGCCGGCCCAACCTCGCGAGCGCGTGCCAGCCCTGTTGGCGGCGGCCGACGTGGCCGTGATCAGCCTGGGCATGTCGATTCCCGGCGCCGTGCCCAGCAAAATTTACGAAGCCATGGCCTCGGAGTTGCCGATTTTGCTCATCGCCGACGGCGAACCGGCCCGCCGCGTGGCCGAGGCCGATTGCGGTCTGGCAGTTCCCCCCGGCGCGCTCGATGCCGCGCGCCAGGCCGTCGAACAATTGGCGACCAATGCGGAACTTCGCCAGCGCTGGGGAAAAGCCGGACGTGTGGCGGCCGAAACGCGCTACCACCGCGACGCCATCGCCGATCGACTCGACACCTTCTTGCGCGGCCTGGCGCCAGGCGGTGGTTGAGCCGCCTCGCAAAATCCATGTCATGCGGTCGAGCCACTCTACTCGAAGGCTAGTGCTAACTCGCGCGTGCTGACTCGCGCGTGCCACGGGCTTGTCCGGTGCCAGGCCCCACGTCGGCGACGTGCCGTTTAGCAGCCCGAGAGCACCTGCCGCAACCCGGCCGAAAGATCTTCGTAGGGTGTTAGGTCGGGCGACCCACCGGCGAAGAAGTATTGCGATTGCGACGGGAGCGCAGCCAGCACCACCAGTGATGAGCAGACCGTGCCGCGCTCGGCGTGATGAACGACGATCGTGCGCTGGCCCGAGGGATCGAGACCCTGTGACAGCGCGTGCCGGGCCGCCTTGACAAAGTCGTCTGGGGTACGGGGAAAGCGTGGCGCCAACAGAGCGCGGGCGTAGGCCTGTCGCATATCTTGCGGGTCGTTCAACTCGCCATTGGCCAACAAGTGCAAGCCCGGGCCCAGCACCGACACCTGAGCCCGCCGGTGGTTCGTGACCACCGCGGCCTGTTCTCGATCGACACACAACACGTTGACCGGCTGGTAGCGTTCGTTGGCCAGTTCGGCCAGTGCACGTTCGACGGCCGCAGCCGAGCTGCTAAGGTCCAGCAGTTGGCGACAGAGTGTGCCCCGCGATGGTACCCCGGCGGGCGCGGGAACCGTGCCCCCGGGGCGATTTGTCACTGCTATCAACAGGCCATGTTGATTCACGCCGAGCCAGGTGCCATGGGCGCGGGAGTCGAGCCCACAAAACACCCGGGGTGATCCCGCCTGGGGTCCCGGGGAAGTGAAGGGGCGATCGAAGTATTCTTCGCGGTTGGCTGCCAGCATGATCGGCGCGGCGGCGGAAACGCGATAGTAGAGCCCCAGCAGGCACATGGCCGCGGTTCCTTGCGATGGAATCGAATGGTATCGCCTGCGCCGGCGGTCGCGCGACGGGCCGCCGATTTTGCGTGCCCCGAATCTACCGCCCCGGCAGGCGGCCGCACAGACCTTTTCCAGATTGCGCAGAGCCCCCAGACTTTGTCGATTGCGTTATTCACGGCGGACGGCCTGCTGAGCGGCCTTGTCCAGAACCCGTGAACGACTTAGGCTTTGCCCGCGCTCCGGAACCGCCAGAGCGGCGAGTGCGAGCGGTTCGGTGGAGCGTCTACCTATCTGCGGGCGATATTTCGCCTAGCCTTGGAATTCATTCGATGCCGGTTGCTGGTTCCCGACTGCCGGTACGCGTGGCCGCGATTGGCGTCGGCGCGGTAACGGCCTATCACCATGTGCCGGGTTTGGCGCTCGACCGGCGAGCGCGCTTGGTAGCGGTGTGCGACAGCGACGCGGCGCTGGTGGCCAAGCGTCAGCGCGAGTGGCAGGTGGAGTTGAGTTTTACCGACGCGCTCGGTTGCTGCGAGTCGCCCGATATCGACGCGGTGATCATCGCGACCCCGAATTTCACGCACCGCGAGATTGCCTTGGCCGCGGCGCGGGCAGGCAAGCACGTGATGTGCGAAAAGCCGTTGGGTTTGTCGGCTGCCGAGGTACACGAGATGGCCCAGGCGGCACGCACCGCGGATGTCGTCCATATGACGGCGTTTACCTATCGGTTTGCGCCGTCGATGCGGTACCTGAAGCACATCACCGCCAGCGGTGGTCTGGGCACGCCGCGTCATTTTCGTTCGCAGCGGTTCTTGGACTGGCCGGAAACCAGTTGGGGATGGCGTCAATATCGCCATTTGGCTGGGGCGGGCGACCTGTTCGACATGACAATTCACCGGCTGGATTTCGCCATCGACTTGCTAGGTCCGTTGTCGTCGGTGTGTGGCGCCACGGCCCGCTTCGCCCCCCGCGCGACCACGCCCGACGGCGAGCCGTGCGACCCATCGAACGTTGACGACTGGTCGGCTTTGATTGGAGAATTCCGGTCAGGGGCGGTGGGCGTGTGGGAGGGGACCACGTTGGCCAAGGGTTATGGCCATGAGGGTTTCGGCCATGAGTGGGCCGAAATCAACGGTTCCGAAGGTTCGGCGGTCTATCGCCTGCACGAGCCACACACCATATGGCTGGGCCGCACCGGCACCGACCTGGCGCCGCATCCGGTGCCGCGCGAATGGTTGAAGCCGGCCGATAGTCCGCGCGATCCACACGAGGGTGCTCCGGCCACGGTGTTTCGTTACGACCTGGTGTGGGAGTTCATTTCGGCCATCGTCGAGGGCCGCCAGGCGTCGCCAAGTTTTGAAGACGGATACCGCGCGCAGGTCGTGGCCGACGCGGTGCTGGCCTCACACGCCCAGCGACGTTGGATCGACATTTCTCACCACGCAGAGGCGCACTGATGCCTGAACTCTGCGCCTTGGAATTCGCACTGGGTTGTTTGGTGTCGCCATACTCTGGTCATTGTCGTCCGCCGAGGCAGGGAGGCCCGCCGTGAACGATTCACACGTTCGCGTGCCCTATCGCTCGATTCATCGCCGTCTGATGGGGGTCGAGGTGCTGGCCACCGGCAGCTACGTGCCGGACCCGGTCGTCGACAACCATCAGTTGGCCGCAAGGCTAGGGTTCGACAGCGATTGGATATTGCAGCGCACCGGCATTCGCCAGCGCCGCCACTGCCCGCCTGAAATGGCCACGAGCGACATGGGTTACGAGGCTGCCAGACGTTGTCTGGACAATGCCGGTGTCGCCCCCAACGAGGTCGATCTGTTGCTGGTGGCCACGGCGACTCCCGACGTCGGCGCGGTCTCGACGGCGTGTTTGGTGCAGAATCGCTTGGGGTTGATCGCGCCCGCCGCCGACATGATGAATGCCTGCGCAGGCTTTGTATATGCGCTGGTCACCGGCATGCAATATGTGGCAACCGGCTGCGCGCGGCGCGCGCTCGTGGTCGGCGCCGATACCATGTCGCGGGTACTCAACCCGATGGACCAGCGCACCTATCCTTTGTTTGGCGACGGAGCGGGGGCGGTACTGTTGGGGCCCGGACAGCCGCACCAGGGGTTGGAAGCATATACTTTGGGGTCCGACGGTTCGGGCGCGGAAATGTTGATTCGCCGCATGGGTGGTTCCCGGTTTCCACCCTCGGTGGCCCTGATGGAGCACAACGAGCACTATCTCGACATGGACGGCAAGGCGGTCTTTAAGTGGGCCGTCAAGCTGTTCAACGACACGGTTCCCCCGTTGCTCATGGCGGCCGGGGTAACGACCGAGGAAATCGATCTGTGGGTGCTGCACCAAGCCAATCTGCGCATCATCTCGGCCGTGGCCAAGGATCTGGCGATCGACAGCGACAAGTTCGTGGTCAATCTCGATCGCTACGGAAACACCACCGCGGGAAGCATTCCGCTGGCACTCGACGAGGCAGTTTCCCAGGGTCGGGTGGCGCGCGGCGATCGGCTGCTGCTCAGCGGATTTGGCGCGGGCTTGGCCTGGGGCACCGCCGTGCTACGGTGGTAGCGGCTGGGAATTGCGCGACCCGCGCGTCGGATAACGCACCCCGCTGCGCCGCACGTGCCGAGTGCACTCGCTGCCTTGGCCGAGCCAGCCGGCAACCAGGCCCACCTCGATAGGAACGGTACCGATGAGCACCAAGACCCGCCCCCAGACCAAGCATCGAACCCGAGGTAACAAGATACCAAGCCGGGCCCAGGTCAAGCCGGGCGACACCTGGGATCTGGCGAGCCTGTTTGTTGACGACGCCGCGTGGGAGAAAGCCTTCTCGCGGTGGGAGCGCCAGATTGCGCGTTTCGAGCCCTTTCGGGGCACCTTGGCGCAGGGGCCGGGGCGGTTGGCCGAGTGCTTGAAGTTCTATCTCGATTTCGATCGGCATGGCGAGCGCTTGGGAACCTATGCCTTCTTGAAGACGGCCGAAGACACCTCGAACAGCACCTATCAGCGGATGAGTGGCCGCTATCGCAGCGCGGCGAGCCGGGCGGGGCAGGCCTCGAGTTTCTTGCAGCCGGAGATCATGGCCCTGCCGGCGGCCAAGGTGAAGAAGTATCTCGCAGCGCCGGAGCTGGCCGACCAGGCCTTGTTGTTGGATCGCTGGTTGCGCTATCGGCCACACACGCTGGGCGACAGCGAGGAAAAGCTGCTGGCCATGCAAGCCGAAATGTCCGGCACCGCGCAGCAGGTGTTTCGCCAATTGCACAATGCCGATCTAAAGTTTGGCGAAGTCGAAAACGACAAGGGGCAGCGACAAGAACTGACCCACGGCTCGTTCATCACTTGCTTGCACTCTCCCTCGCGCGCGGTGCGACAAAACGCTTTCCACCAAATGTACGCGCAGTATCGATCGCACGAGAACACCTTGGCGGCAACGCTGTCGGGTTCGATCCAGCGCGACGTGTATTACGCACAGGCCCGCAACTACCCCAGTGCCTTGGAAGCGGCCTTGTTCCACGATCGCGTGCCGACCAAGGTCTACGACAGCCTGATCGCCGCGGTGCGGCGCCGGCTGCCGGTGGTGCACCGGTACTACGATCTGCGGCGGCGCGTGCTGCGGCTGAAGACGATTCACCACTACGACACCTATGTGCCGATCCTCAGCGAACTGGAGCGCCGGCACACCTGG
>CAYSXM010000216.1:0-6899 GCA_964434905.1 uncultured Pirellulales bacterium
TGCGCTGATTTCACAAGGTGCATAACCCGCTGCGGCACAACTAGGGGACGGAATAATCCACTTCCAGTTGCGCGCGTTCCGTGGGGTCGACTTTCAAGTCGCCGCCGTCGTCTTGGCCATTGTTGCCCAGCGTGCGAAGTTTGAATCTCGGGCCGGGGTGTTCTGCGTCGGGCGGCAGCACCAGGTACACCAGCGGCTCGTCCCAACCTAGCCCCACAGGCATGGCTGGAAAGACCTCGTCGACGATCTCGTTCAGGTTGCTGGGCAGGGTGCCCTGGGCACGGAAGCTGGCATCGATTCGCAGCGCTAGCCGTGCGAGCACCAGCCGCTGGCGCGCGGCGAACGACGCGTTGGCGCAGGCGTCGACGGCCGGCATGCTCTGCTGACCCCAGCTCGGCAGCAGGCCGCGAAACTGTTCCGTCGCCAGTTTGTTGGCTCCGTCGCGCAGAGCCTGCCCTTGTCGTCCTGGCACGTCCGAGGCCTCGATCAAGGCTTGAAACGCGATCAGCACGTCGGTCTCGTCGTGCAACAAGACTGGCCGCAAGAACGGCAGTTGAATCAGTTCAACCCCCGCAACCCGGACTCCGGCGAGGTTCGCCGCTTGTATGGACTTCCGACTCCCTTTCCCTAGGTAAGCCAGCGTCGTCAGCAAGCTAGCCCGTTCGCCACGCAGCGCCGGAGCAATGCAAATTCGCGATTCAAGCTGCGCCAACCGCTTGTCGAAGTCGGCCCGTTCATCGGCGGTCAGTTCCATCTGTCCCAGCAACATGCACAACGAATCGATTCCCGATCCGATGCCCCTGTACCGCACCAATTGAGAAATCAACAGTGGCTCTTCTCGAAACAGTTCACCAAACAGCAAGGTCGTTTGCGCGGTGTCGACAGCCAACGCGTGGTCGTCCGTTGCCAGCGCGTGCGTCGATTGGGCGTGCAGCATCGCTTGCCCAGCTCTCCATTTTTCGATGTGCGGCAGCATCAAGCAGATCGGAAAGTCGATATGGTAATCGAGCGGAAACACGGCACGCGGCGCGGCAACCGCGCGGCGAAATTCGCTCAGTTGCCAGGCGCACTGTTCGACAGTCTTCTTCCACAACGGGTCGTCCGCGGCCGGCGCAGGCTCAGAATAAACTGCAGCGTGCAGAGCATTCAGGTCCAAGTCTTTCAGGCCGGCGTGGGCCATCGCCTGCAAGAAGAGGTGCGCGCCGTTCTTGTCGGGCCTTGCCGGCGCTGGCTCGAAATCGGCAAACGATAGTTTCTCGCCCTGGGCCTCGAGCTTGGCCCTAGCCGCGCCCAGCCGCGCGTGAGCCTGAAAAGCCCATGCGCTCCAGGCCAACACGCTGGCAACAAGCAACAGCACCGAGAGGCCGAGCCAAACAGCGCGAGGCGAAAGGCGCTGCTTTGCGGTTTCCGAGGACTGGTCGGCAGGCATGGAAACACCCAAAGCCCTGGCACGGTGGAAAGCTGGGGGGACTTGGTAGTCGCGACGTGAGTAATCGACGGCCGGCACCTTGCAGGCCTTTCAGGCGACTTTGCTTCCTGGGTAAAGCCTAGCGGTTTTGCCGGTCGATAGGACACAGGGCACTGTCAGTATGCTTGAATTCGCCGCCACACGCCAGACCGCGACGCGCTGGGAGCCAGGACCGATGAATCGAAGGAACAGGCGGATTGATCTGATCACGCTGTGCATGTTGTGGTCGACTGTCGGTACGGCGACTGCTCAGACGCCGGGGACCGAATTCCCCACCCAGGGACCGTTTGCCGAAAGTTCGCAAACGCTGCCGTCCTACGGCGACCTGGTAGCGCGGCTTGACGCAGCCGAAGCCGAGATCCGCCAACTTCGCGTCCACGTAGACCCCCGGGGAAGCGCGGAGCAGGTTCGCACCGCCGCGGCCATGGTCGCTTTGCCGCCGATCGACGATGAACGCACCCGGATCGAGCAAATTGTGCACGAGTCGATCTTGGCACACGAGTCGAACGCGCCGGCCGACTCGGCCGCACCTGCCGACGCGGGGCACGTGGTTGGTAGCGACCAGGTGTTCGATCTGAAGTGGAATCACGGACTGGAAGCGACGACGAAAAACAAGGATTTTCGAGTGCACGTGGGCGGCCGCACGCAGTACGACTTTACGGCCTTCGACGCTGGCCAGGCGGTGCAATACGGCGCGGGGGGCGTGGGCAGTCTGCAAGATTCCATCAATCCGCGCCGCGCGCGACTTCGCATCGACGGTACCTTCTGGGAAGTGGTCGATTTCGTCGCCGAATACGACTTCGTAAACGACATTGCCTCGCCAGTAACGTTCGATCGCGTGGTGCCGTTTCCGGCCGTGACCGAAGCCCACGTCACACTGACGAAACTGCCGATGCTGGGCAATTTCCGCATCGGCAATTTCAAAGACCCCATCAGTTTCGAGCACTTGAGCAGCAGCCGGTGGTTGAATTTTCTGGAACGATCGCCCGGTTTCGACGCCTTCTACGGCCGGTTTTCCAACGGGTTCGTGCCCGGGGCAATGATCTTTAACTGCAACGAGAGCGAGCGCGTGACCTGGTGGACCGGTATTTTCAAGAACAACACGAACCCGGCGGGGTTTGGCGTGGGCGACGGTGAGTTGGCCTGGACCAGCCGCGTGACCGGGTTGCCGATCTGGGATGCCGAGGGGCGGTACCTAGTGCACCTGGGTGGTTCGTACAGCTATCGCGATCCTGACAATGGCGTGGTGCGGTTCGCGTCGCGCGGCAATGTGCGCAGTGGACCACCTAGTCCCTTGAACCCCTTGTATGCCGACACGGGCCTGATTTCGGCTTCGCGACAGCAGATACTCAACGCCGAGCTATTCAGTGTGTGGGGGCCGCTCACGCTGCAATCGGAATATAGTGCGTCGTTCTTGGACAACGCGTTTCATCCGGCGCCTCCGCCGGCGGGGCCCGACCGCGGAGCAGTCTTCTTCCAGCAAACCTATGTGGAAGCGTTGTGGTTTCTGACTGGCGAGCATCGCGGTTACCAGAAGAAGCTGGGGCAACCCGATCGGGTGATCCCCAACGAGAACTTCTGGCTGGTGCGTGGGCCCCGGGGGGCGCTATCGGGTCGCGGTGCCTGGCAGGTCGGCGCGCGCTACAGCTTTCTCGACCTGCGCGACGCTGGCATCGACGGCGGCGTGCTGCACGGCGCGACGGCGGGGCTGAACTGGTTCCTGAACCCGAATATGAAGCTGCAATGGAACTACGATTTCACGTTCCGCAACGCGCCCGGCAACACTTCCGACGGCAGCATTCACGGTTTCGGCATGCGCATGGCCATGGACTTCTAGCGATACGAAGCACTGCTAGCACCCAACGGCTGGGGCCACAGGCAGCGCTACTCCAACCAATCTAGCCGCTGCGCCGCGTCGACAGACAGATCGTCGAACAGCCAGTCGGGATGGGCCGCCTCGAGCGCCGCGCGGTCGGCCGCGCCGGTGGCCACGGCGATCGCCCGAGCGCCAATCCACCGGGCGCAGGTCACGTCATGCACGGTATCTCCCAGCACCCACACGTCGCGTGCATTCAATGGTTTGGCAGCCCGTTCTTGTGCAGCGGCCAAGGCTTCGTCCGCGACGCCATTCCGGCAGGGGTGCCGGTCGCCAAAACCACCAAACGCAAAGTGTTGCTCGATCGAAAAATGCCCCAGTTTGATGGCGGCCCCGCGCCGCACATTGCCCGTCAGTAGACCAAGGGCCAGGTCGGTTTGCACCGCTAGCTTTTCGAGTAAACGGGCTACACCGGGCAAAACCATGCCCGGCCGGGTGTGCAGGCACTGTGGCAAGTGTCGTAGGTAGGCGTTGAGAAACCGATCGCAATTGTCGGTGGTGGGGCGCACGCCGTGATGGGCAAACAGCTCCAGTGTAATTCCGCGATCGGTCTTTCCACCCAACGATACGGGCCCCATATCGGCTGGCAGCGCGAACTCTGAAGCCAGCGCCGCTTCGAGCGCCGCCCGTCCGGCACCGCCGCTCGAGATCAGCGTGCCGTCGATGTCAAACAGGCAGACTCTCATGGGAGCGGAACCGGCGTAAGGTGGGGCGAACGGGCCGTTGGGGGCCGCGGGGCGTGCACAGCATGCATGCGAATGATATTCGCTGATAAAGAACTTCGGAACTCGTATCCGATAGTGATGATGCTGATTATTCGGCGACGGGGGTGGCACGACCGAGCGGCCAGACCCCAAGCTACCCAATTTCACCTCGCAGTGAAGTCGATCGACATGGCGGCACGACCCGTGATTTGTTGTCTGTATCTACAGAATACGCAGGAAGCGGCCCAAATACGGCAATTGTCGCAACAAGCAGCCGCCTTGGGCTACACGGTCCAAGCGCTGGGCATTCCGCTAGACAGCGATCCGCGGCGCAGCTTGGCCGCGATACCGTCGGTGCTGGCCGCCGCTTGCCGCGAGACCGGGGGGCCCTGGTTGGTGTTGGGACCCGGGTGCCAAGTCTTGTCGAGTCTCGATTCGTTGTTGGACGGGCTTGGATCGTTGGACGTGCTGGTCGCGGCGAACCGCGACGCGTGCTTCAGTCACGCCTACGACCCGGGCTGTTTCGCGATGCGCAAGTCGCACGTCGCCATGGCCTGGTTGGAGCGTTGGTCGGCCCTATCGAGGCAGTTTGCCTGGCAGCACCGCACCGGCATCGGCGCCACACTGGCGGAATCGCTGTTGGCTCCCGGCCAACGGTTGGCCTGGGGCATCTTGCCGGACGAGTTGGCGCTGCCAAACGGACAAGAGATCTCGGCTGAAGCGCGGCCCGCCGTGGTTCGTGGCCCGCACCGATCACTTTCCGCGAGCCCTGGCGGCGAGGCCTGCGCCACACGCGACGATGCCAGCTATGTGATCGTGGTTCCGCGAGAAGCGACCTTGCAGGGTGTCGCTCTCGATCAGGGACCCGCCGGCCAGGCGGAAGATTTCAAGGAATATGCCGCGCGGTACGGGGTGAATCAGGTGTGGTCTATTGGCGTGCGCGTGCCGGCAATGGACAACGCGGTACTGGCCGACTCGGCGATCGACGTGTGGCAAGCACTATGGGATCGCTTCCCTGAGAACTCTCGACTGGTAGTCGCCGACTACCAAGGCATCTTTCTGCGTGACCCCCGAGTGTTCTCCGCCGGACTCGACGTGGCAGACATGGTGGTGGCGGGCAGCCCCTGGCCCGACGAGGTCTCGACCGCGGTGCTGGGTCTGCGGTTGAATCGCACCGTGCGCGCGGCACTGGGAGCGGTACTGCGAGACCAGTTCGCCAAGTACCGGGCCACGTGGCCGGCACCGCGTGCATTGGCCAAGGGATTGGCCGCGGCGTTGGCGGTTGCGAATGGCTTGAACGTGATTCGGCTGCCGGCCGAGGTAGCCGCGAGCGGTGGTGCTACACCGGAACGCACCCTGTGGTGGCAACCAGAATGGTGTTCGACAGCGGTCCGTGTGCCGCGCAGCAAGGTGGAACGCCCCATCTGGGTATCGGGCCACGGTGAGACACCCCGAGGATGCGCCGTGGCCTAGCATCCCGTTGAAGAAATTCGACGCGTCTGCGACGTCGCGTGGATGCGAGCGAGAAACGCAGCCATCGCCGTGCTCGCTAGTGGCGCCGGTTTTTCTCGCTGCAGGAGGAACTACCTTGGGTCTGAGCATTGGGTTGGTCGACTTACTGATCGGCATGCATGCCCGGCACCGGTTTCAGTCGCCGGTATTGTCGTTGGGTGTGCTGGACGTCTACGCGACGTACGACCAAGTGATTGAATTCCTGGGTCGTCACCAGCTACCAGCCCACCTGGTGCCACCCCAAGACCGGCCGGTGCATCGCAGCATTGCCATGCCCTCGCTCGGATTCGATCCTTCCTTGTACGTGCATTGCGACACGCTCTTCCGGCTGCTGGGGCTGCCGGGGTGCGACACGCTCGATGGCTCGCCGGCCGAAGGCCCGACGATTGTGCACGACTTGAACACGCCGATCGATCCGCGGTATCACGGGCGATATGGCCTGGTGGTCGACAGCGGAACGCTGGAGCACATTTTCGACGTCCGCACCGCGATGTCGAACCTGGTGCGGTTGGTGCAACTGGGGGGGCTGATTCTGCACGCCAGTCCGATGTCGGGCTGGGTGAATCACGGCTTCTTTCAAATCTCGCCCTGTTTGTTTTACGACTTCTACCAGGCCAATGGCTTTAGCGTGCGCGAGGCCTACATCGTCGATGGCTCTCCTGGCCCGACCAGGGCCGGCCTCTGTGTGCCGTACACCCACACCAGGTCGCGGTTGCGCATCAAGTTCCCAGGCGAGGACTCAAACAACCGCGAAGTGTACCTGGTGTTCCTGGCACAGAAGCAGACCGCCTGCGAGACAATTCAAGTGCCCACGCAGGGTAAGTACCAGCCTCGGTTCCAGGCCGTGCCAGCGCTCCGGCCGCCGACCGCGACCGGGGCCGGGCTGACGTCCTAGCAGTCGGCGCCAAGTGCGGAGCGCCGCTCTGCGCGGCTCGCAAAACAACGACTGTCGCTACTCTGCCATCGCAACCAGGCGATGACGCAGGCGCGTCGAATGCATCAGCGGGCTGCGAGCGGGACATTTCAACCGGCCAATACACGTCCGCCGTGATCTGTCGTGCAGACGTGTAGTGGCTACTTGTGATAGCCCAGCGATACCACCACTTCGAGAATCTCTTGGTGGGTGATGAATCGGCGCCGGTGGCGCAGTTTGTACTGGTCAATCGCCTCGGCCAGCTCCTTGGCGTCTGGGGAAAACCCCTCGTGACCATCGGTGAACTGCCGGCGTTCGCGTGCCGGTCGAGCGGCCACCGGATCGTGGGCTCGCCGATCGACGAACGAGACCCCACCGGGGACATCGAGCACTTGGGTCATAACCGGTTCCTCGCCTCGCTGTGGT
>CAYSXM010000217.1:0-6886 GCA_964434905.1 uncultured Pirellulales bacterium
CGATCGGTGGCGCCAGTGAACACCAGCACCGGCAATTGTGCGAAGCGCTCGCTGGCGCGCAACTCGGCCAGGATTTCGTGGCCCGACACGCCCGGCATGACCACATCGAGCAGTACCAGGTCGGGGTCGTGTTCGGCGATCTTGGCGAGCGCCAGCGACGAGTCGCTGACGCCTAGCAACTGCCGGCAACCCATCTGTTGTAAGTACTTGTGAACCACCCGGACATTGATCGGCTCGTCGTCGACGACGAGGATGCGCGCAGACTCGAGCGCGCCGCTCGACATGGTGACCACGCGGGAACGATCGGCGGCGCAGGCCGCGGCGATCAATCCGGCGGTGGCCTCGCACTGGCCAGCCAACAGCTCGGGGGTGACTCCCACTGCAGGCCGGTCGAGTTCGGCGCAAGGGAGGGTTGAATTCAACATCGCAAGTTCCTCGTTAGCAATCAATGGTCACTGGTTGTGTGGTTGGTCTGATGCCGTCGCGTGGACCGTGGTTCGTTCAATCGTCGAGCGTGCTAATGCTAGGGGAGCGTGGCCGGGTCGGGCTAACCGGCCACCACCTGTGCCAGGTAGTCGTGTGGGCGTTCGATGGGGCACACGAGCCTGGCCAGGGTGGTTTCGAGTGCTTCCAAACGGCTGCGAAATGCGTCGATATCTTGGTCTTGGGCCGCGCCTTCCAGGCTGGCACCCAATGCCGACAGTTCGGCGAAACCGGCCATGCCGCCCGAGCCTTTGAGCCAGTGCGTCAGTTCGAGCAGTGCGGGCCAGTTGCCGATCTCGAAGGCGGCACGCAGCTCGGTGGCACGCTGGCGTGCTCGTTCGATAAAGTCTCGTACAATGTCGCGAAATTCAGGGTCGTCCAAGGGCAAAGTGGATGTCAGCGGGGCTAAGGGAAAGGGAGGTTCGGCAACTTGATTCTTGAACAACCCGGGGCAATGCTCGCGTAGCGACGCGCCGAGCGCCCGGACCAGGCGTTCCGGATCGATGGGCTTGGTCAGATAGTCCGAACAGCCTGCATCGCGGCAGCGTTCTTCATCGCCTTTCATGGCATGCGCCGTTAGCGCGATAATGGGATGAGTGAATCCCGAGGCGCGCAACTGCTGGGTGGCGCTGTACCCGTCGAGAACGGGCATTTGCATATCCATCAGCACCAGGTCGAACGGTTCGCGCGTGGCCAGATCGACTGCCTGGCGTCCGTTCTCGGCGCCGGTGACAATCACGCCAGCGCGGGTCAGAATCACTTGAATCAGTCGGCGGTTGGTTTCGCCATCGTCGGCCACCAGGATTCGGGCCGGGGGAAGGTTCCAGTTGGCCGTGCTGGATGCTGGCTCGCGGTTGACCATGACATCGGCGGTGGTCCCGTCGATGCGCGGCACCCCGGCCAGGGGGCCGGTAGCGAACGCCATCTGGAATTTGCTGCCGTGCCCCACCTGGCTGTACACCTCGATCTGACCGCCGAGCGCTTCGGCGATGCGTCGGCAGATGGCCAAACCCAAGCCGGTACCACCAAAGCGGCGGGTGACCGAGGTATCCGCCTGACTGAAGGGGTCGAAGATTGAAGCGAGCTTGTCCGCCGGAATGCCGATGCCGGTATCGGAGACTTCGAGCAAGAGTAGTTCGCGGGTTGCATCGACTCGGGCGTCGATTCGCACCGAACCGCGATCGGTGAATTTGACCGCATTGCCCACCACGTTGAGCAGTACCTGGCGCAACCTCGCGGGGTCGGTGTGGACACTGGCGGGCACCTGCCCTTCCCAGCGGTACTCTAGCGAAACGCCTTTTTCCAGCGCTCGGGCACGCAGAACGGAAACGACTTCGGCCACGATCTGGAACGGCGAGCAGACGACCGATTCGACTTGGAGCTGTCCGGCCTCGATTTTCGACAAGTCGAGAATATCGTTGAGCAGCGCCAACAGGTGCTGTCCGCTATGGTGGATCGTTTCGAGGAAGCTGGCCCGTTCGGTCTCGTCGCTCACCGTGCCGCGCCGCAGCAGATCGGTGAAGCCCAGAATGCCATTGAGCGGTGTGCGGATTTCATGGCTCATATTGGCCAGGAATTCGCTCTTGGCGCGGTTCGCGGCTTGCGCGGCGTCGCAGGCCTTGATCAGGTCTTGCTGGGCTCGTTCGCGGTCGGAGATTTCCGCAGTCAGTTGGGCGGTGCGTTGGCCCACGCGGTTTTCCAGGTCTGCCTGTGAACGCAGTAGCGCCCGTTCGGAGACTTCCACTTGGTTCAACAGCCGATTGAAGGCCGTGTAGAGGGTGCCGATTTCGTCCTGACTCGGCACGCTGACGCGCAGTGAATAGTCGCCGTTGATAGTGATGGCTTGGGCCGTGTCGGCCAGCGTGAGAATGGGCGCCGTCAGCCGCTGCTGCAGTACCACCGAGAAGAACACCGCGGCCAACAAACTGAGCATCAGCACCGGCGCCGCCAAATAGAAATAGTCGCGGGTTTGCTGGGCCACATCGAGCAAGCTGGCCCGCAGGAACAACAGGCCGACCGGTTGCCCTTTTTCCACCACCGGGAAGACGATTTCCAGGTGCTGGTCGGAGGTGAAGTGATCGCCCAACCAGGTGGGAGCGGTGAGAGGAACCGAATCCATGGCTCCGTTGCGATAGCTGGCCACTTCGCGGCCCGACTCGTCGTACAGCGCTGCAAATTCCAGCGTGGGTTGTGCGGCGAGCGACGACAGCAGTTGCTCGGCGGCCTGCCGATCGTTCAACAGCACGGTGGCCGCACAGTTGAACGCCAGGCTTTGGGCCTGGGTGCGCAATTGGCGGCGTTTGGCGTCGCGCAGCAGGCGAATGTCGTTGAAGACGAACCCCAGGCACGCCAACAGCACCGCGGCGGCGCTCGAGGCACTGGCGAGCACGATCAACTTGGTCTTAATCGATCTGCGACGCAGGATCGCCATGACATACTTTCCTATGGTACTGAATTTGCCGACGCGGAACTGGCGTGGGCACCTTCCGACGTGGTGGGGGTGGTCGCATGGGACGTTCCCACCAGTTTTCCCAGCTTGAGCAACCGCGGATCGAGCGCCAGTTGGCGCTCTTCGGCTGCCCGAGGATTCAACTCGAACTTCACGGTATCGACATCCACATAGAAACGCACCGCGCCGCGCTGGTCGCCGAAGCCGCTGCGCTCGCCGACCAGCAACACCGGCCGGCCTTTCGAATCGGCGACGAGTCGTTCTTCCTGCGCCGGCTGGACGGACTTTGGCACAAACAGCACTTGGCAGGCGGGTAGCGGGACGTCAGTGGCCAACCGCACGATCACCACCTGCCGGCCACCGATCTTCTTGGTCTGCGCGATGCGATCGAGGTCGGCCCCGAAGGGTGTCGTTCCCGCCACGACGATCACGAAGCGATCGCTGGTCGTTTGAAACGCGGTCTCGGGCCACTTGGTTAACAAACCAAAGCTGTAGAGAAACGCGTACTTCACCTGCCATTCGCGCTGCGAGGCGGAGATTTCTCCCGGCGGTTGCGCGGTGCTGTTCGAGGGTCCGCCGTGCAGCACCACCCACCAGGCACAGCATCCGGCCAATAGCCAGCGCCTGACACGGACTGTGTTCCACCACAGGGCGCGCGCCATGGCCCCCGCACACGGCGCAGTGCGACGTGGTAACCAGCCCCGGTTGTGGATGCGGAGGTACGACATGAGACAAGAACGGGCCGAGTTAACGCGGGCCACGCACGGCAAGGCGATCGGTCGCAACACCGAGCGGGGCGCGCGCCACGAGCTATTGGCGGCGGAGAATCTCTCCACCGAAAACTAAGGGCGCGCACTTCCAGTACGATCGTGCCGGTCAGGCTGTCCGGTCTGAACTAAACAGGCTTGGCCTCGAACAGTCGGTAACCTGCCACGGGCGCTTCAAAGTTAGCTCGTGGACGCTACGCAAGTCGGACATCGCCAACGACATAGGACGGAATCTGCAGAAATGGCAGGCTGTCGACGTACCGCCCGATCGTGTCGCGCGCCACCTGGCTGCCGAGATTCCCGTCAGTCAGCCCGTCACTCGGATGGTGCCGGCTGTAGCCCTGCCAGGCGGGTTCGGGGCGATTCGAACCCGCCAGAGAATAGGTAAGCAACTAATCTTAGGCTTTTGCGGCGCATGGCTTCCAACGCTCGTCCGCGGTGCAATTGTATTCGGCCTCACGACCGATAGCCTCGTCATGGACGCCCGGCGCCTGCACAAACGGCAGCACCTGCCGAGCGGGCCGTGCGCACAGGGCACCTTGGGCGCAGGGCCAAAACTGCGGCGACAGACCAAGCGACGGCGCGATGTGATCCCGAATTATTCCCGAGCCTTCTGCTGCGGCGGCGAACATGTCGCGGCTCGAGCGTCAAACCGCAGTCGCCCCTGCGCCTTGCGTTCTCTTCCTTAGCGATTTGCCCATGCGTTCCGAGGTTGAATGCAACGCCAAGGCGCAATGGCGCACGGCAAGCGCGCACTCTGCAGGGTTTCGGCTGGCGCGGTAGTAATTCCAAGCATGCCACGACCAGAGCACTGGCAAAGCTAGTGCTTTGTCACACCAAGAATTTGGGGTGACGAAGCACGACCGCCCAACACGTAAGTGGTTGGGCGGCAACACATACAAGAGTGCTCCGCGAATTCGCTCAATTCCAAGATCAAACTGTGACGGAGCACTAGTGGCACGCAGCATGTGAACCCGGCGGGCTCATGCACGCGCGGTTAGAACAGCGGTTTGCGTCCCAGCTTGCGCCGGATCACCGCCCACTGTCCGGCGTGCATCATCCAGTGCGTGCCCTGCATCGAAAACAGTGCACCGACCGATGGCAGAAAGTGGCGGAATTTCTCCGGGCTGGGCGCGTCGAGATCGGCATCGCTCTGCTTGGCCAGCGCCGCCATGGTGCCCGCCCGCTGCTCACGGAAAATCCGCAAGTAATCGTCCTTCTTGAGAAACGCCGCGGGGTCGTCGCTGCCTGCCGTGTTGTTGGCGTGTTGTGCGGCGAAGCCTTCAGGCAGGGGTGGCATGGTGCCGGGGGCCACGGCATTCACCATGCCGTGTTCGGCGGCGATCAGGTGGCCCAATTGCCAGGCAATGTGGTTGGTGCCCGGCACGGGTCGCACCAGGATATCGGCATCGGTGAGGTCACCCAAATAGCCTTCCACAATATTCTGACCGGAAAGTATGGCGAGACCGATCGCAGCGCGACTATCCATGGCAAGAGCTCCTGGTCGCAGGTCTGGTTCGAACACCAGTGGCCGCCGTGGCGATGGTGCGCAAACACGATGCACTGCGCGGCATTCTAGAAGCCGCCCCGGCGAATGCAAGCGTCGCCAACGCGCCCTGGGGGCCGCCGGGCCATGGCCAGACTGGCAGCCCGCCCGTTGGCGCTTGCGTCAGCGACCTCGATCCCAAGTGACTGCTTTCCATTCCCAGCGCGGCGATCGTTAAGCAATCTTGCCGGCAGTGGAACCGCCGCTGGCTGGCAAATAGCGCCGGGCAGGCGACATTCACCACGAGCGCCTCGATGCCCCCTGCCGCGGCGGCCTGTTGTGCGTCGCGCAGTTCCCAGGTGCTCCAAGGCACCCGGCACCGCGACCGTGGCCGGCACGTCTTGGCGCAGGCCGCGCGATCATCGTCGCGCGAGCGTGGTCTGTTCGGCGCGAGCTACTCACCGCGAGGGCGCGCCTAGTTCGAGCACCGCGAGTACGGGAAAATGGTCGCTGGGGTACTGGCCGTCGCGGGCGAAAGTCACGACTTCGCTGCGCAGGGCCGAAACCGACCCGCGAGTCAAGATCCAATCAATGCGGGGTCCATCGGCCTGGGGACCATGATAATCGTGGAATGTGCCCACCAACGGCCCGCGCTGGGCGGCGCTGTTCCAGGTGTCGGCGAAACCGCCGGCGACTAGCTGTGCATACACCGGGTTGTTTCCGGCCTGGGCGTTGAAATCACCCGCCAGCACCAGCGGCAGGTCAGCCCGCCAGGTCGCGGTGCGCGCCAGCACCAGCGAGGCGCTTTTTTCACGAGCGGTTTGTACCTCGTGGTCGAAGTGGGTGTTGGCGAAGTAGAACTCGCCGCCCTGCAAACGATCGCGAAAGCGGACCCAAGTGACCATCCGGCGATTGCTGTTCCCCCAGGAGGTCGAGCCAATCTGCTCGGGGGTGTCCGACAGCCAGAAATGATCGTACTCCAAAGGTTCGAGGCGCTCGGTTCGATAGAACACTGCCATGAACTCGCCATGGCTCCCTCCGTCGCGCCCCAGACCGATCCAAGCATATTGAGGTAGATCGGCCGCCAGATCGGTGACCTGGCGGAACAATCCTTCTTGGGTACCGATCACATCGGGCGCGACGGCTTGAACAAGCGCCGCGGCCACGGGGCGCCGCGCTGGCCAGGCGTTGGGAGGCCGATCACTGGCGTAGCGCAGGTTATAGGTCAACACTCGCAGGCTACGGGGGGGATCGGCGGCCCGCGCCGCGCGCTGGCTCGGGTCCATGGCCAACAACATGAGCAGCGCCAGCCGTGTCGGCAGAGCGCGCCGAGGGGGCCAACTTGTCTGACGGCGGTCAAGCACGCGGGGCGGGCGGGCGCTAGCCCAGGCCGGGTGAACTTGGTCCGCGGCGCCAGCAGCCCGTTGAATAATTCGACGGGCTGTGTCACCGCCTGGATGCGCTGGCGAAATAGCGACGCAAGTCGTTGTTTTGCGGGCCGCGCGGAGCTGTGCTCGGCACAGGGCGAGGTTGAAAAATGCTACGATGGCATTCTTCAACGTGCTGCTAGCGCGCCACAGGCGGTTTGTTGAGAAAGGCAAACAGGTCGGCCACTTCGTCCAGGGTAATGTCATCAAACAGTCCTTCAGGCATGGCCGATTTTTGGGCCGGGACGATGTCCTCGATTTTGGCGCGGGGAAT
>CAYSXM010000218.1:0-6885 GCA_964434905.1 uncultured Pirellulales bacterium
ACTGGATGGTCGCGATAACGCCCGCCATGTCAACAGGACTCGCGCGCCGGGGGTATAGCTGGGCTTGCAAAACGAGCGTGAAAAAACGTGACGCCCTTACGGCTCCAATTGGTCGCTCAGGTACCCCCCTACCGGCCGTGAACTTACCTTTAAGGACGCGAGCACAACGCACGCGCAGCGAAATAGCAAGCACGGAGTGCCTGACCCACAATACTGAAAAGCCAACCACGTTAATTCAGTGCGCGCCCCACACCCGGCGATCGGCCAAATGGCGTCATCCGGCTGCCGCGGAAGGCAGCTTACCCACCGGCGGCAGGCGCTAGCGACGCAACTGCATCGCGAGCGTCGGCTGCGACCTGGGTGTCGCCCGGCGCGCAGGCAGCCAGCCGAACCGGAACGCCGTTAAGAATCGACTGACCCACCAGCGCCTCGACGTGCTGATCGTCAGTCCAATCGTTGGCCGAAACGCCCGGGCGTGCTCCTGCGGTTCGCTGCCAATTGGCCGCGGCGGCGTGTCCCCAACCGTGTGGCAGGCTGACCACGCCGGGGCGCATGTCGGTGGTCGCCTGCACGCGCACCGCGCCGCCAAAGACCCGGCTTTCCAGCCACGCCCACTGGCCGTCGGCAATCTGGGCACGCGCCAGATCTGCCGGATGAACCAACAACAGGCAGCGCTCGCGACCGGCCACCATCGACGGCAGGTTGTGCAGCCACGAATTGCACGTGCGCAGCTCGCGCCGTCCAATCAACAACAGCGCGTCGGCCTCGCGCGGCGCGGCAATGGCGCTCGCCAGGTTGTCAATGCCCGCCATCAAGGGAGGCGCCGAAAGGTGCATCTTGCGATCGCGGTGCAGAATCCGCCGCGAGATGCCGGGCTCGAGCGGCCCCAGGTCGACGCCATGGGGCTGGGCCTGCAACCGCCGGCGATTGAGCCCCGCGCGCCACGGCAGGAACTTGTCGCCATGCGGGCCGATGCGCAACAACAGATCGAGCGACGACTCCGGTCGCCAGTGCAAACCCAGCTTGCGCCCCAGCCGGTACCAGGGGTCGAGCCAACCGATACCCGTGGGACCACCCCCCAGGCGATAGCACAGTTCGAGCAAGATTTCCGCATCGTGCTTGCTATCGGCCGGCTTGGCCACGGCGGGCGGCGACCAGTGGGCCACGTTGCGCGCGGCGAACTGCGTGGCCAACATGTCGACATGCCCTTCGGACAGGTTGCCCGCAGGGGGTAGAATCAAGTGCGCATGGCGTGTGGTCTCATTCACATACATGTCGATCGACAGCATGAACTCGAGCCCCGGCAGAGCCGCCGCTAGGCGACGCCCGTTGGGGGTCGACAACACGGGGTTGCCAGCATAGGTCACCAGCGAGCGCACCTGGCCTGGGCCGGCAGTCTCGATTTCCTCGGCCAGCGCCGCCGAGGGAAGGTCGCCCAACGTTTCCGGCAGGCCCCGCACCCGGCTGCGCCACCGATTGTGGCCATCGGATGCCGTGAGTTTGAGCACCGGCGTAGGGTCGAAGGCCGGCGTGGTGAACATCGCCCCGCCGACCTCTCCCAAGCGACCTGCCGTCAGGTTCAACAAATCGGTGGCGTACGAGGCCAAGGTACCATGTTCCGAATTGCAAACCCCCACTCGCGAATAGGCCACAGGGCGCTGGGCCGCGGCGAATTCTCGCGCCAAACGTCGAATCGTGGCTGCCTCGACACCGCAAAAACCGGCCACCGTTTCCGGAGTAAAACGAGGCAAGCGACTAACGATTTCCGACCAACCCGAGGCCGCTTGTTCGAGCCGCGTACGATCGACCACCCCGTCGGCCACCAGTGTCTGCACCATCGCCAGCAACAACGCGGCGTCGCTGCCCGGCAGCAACGAGATATGCTCGTCGGCCTCGCGCGCGGTCTCGGTCCGTCGGGGATCGATCACCACCATCCGGCCACCGCGGGCGCGCAGCCCAGCGAAACGCTCGCGCAGGTTGGGCGCCGTCAGCATGCTGCCGTTGGAAATGCGCGGGTTCGCGCCCAGGCACAGGAAATAGTCGGTGCGGTCGATGTCGGGCACCGGCACTGCCAACGAATTGCCGTAAAGATAGTAGGAACTGGCAAAGCGGGGCGAAGTGTCTTGCGAACCGGCGCTATACGAGTTGCGCGTGCCGAGCGCCTTGAGCACCGCCGCGCGCAACAGCAACGCGCCCTCGTTGTGTACCACCGGATTGCCGAAGTAGACGGCGACCGCGTCGTTACCGTGGCGACGTCGAATATCGAGCAAGCGCTCGCCTGCCAGTTCGAAGGCCGCCTGCCAAGTGATCGATTCGAAATCGCCCCCCGCTGTGCGCCGCAGTGGTGTGCGCACTCGATCAGGATCGTTGTGCAGTTCGACCAGCGACAGCCCCTTGGGGCAGACATAGCCTCGCGAGAACACGTCGTGGTCGTCGGGTGCGACCGAAAGCACCTGGTCCTGTTCGACCTCGAACTTCAGGCCGCAAATGGCCTCGCAAAGGGTACACGTGCGAAACACTTCGCGGGGCATGGCACTGTTTCCTCGGACTGGAGGAGTATCACCGAAGGAGCGGCCTCTCGACGACAAGGAGCCCGCCTGAAGATTCTAAGCCTGATCCGAGCCAGGTACCATCAACGCGCACCCCGGAGGCCTGTATTTGCAGACTCCCCAACGGACACCGTCGGGGCATTTTCAGATCGAGGAGCGTGTTTTTGGGGGCTTTTGTCGGTGGCCCGGGTACCGCAAGCACATTCCAGGGGCCACCGCTCCGCGAGGTAGCGAACTACCGGAACTGGCCAAAATCGAGGCCGGATGGAATCTCTGATTTGATTCAGCCGCCGGTTCGCCTACAATCAGCCCCAGCGGGCGCCCTGACGCGGCGCCCAAAGGTCCAGGCTCTGGTCACTAACGAGCTGATTGCGCCTGACCAAGTTCTGCCGCGCCGCAGCCGACACATTAAGCAATCTGAATGGGGAGCTAAACCATGCCGTTTCGTCGCAATCGTCTCGTGATGTTGGCCGCAGGTGCGGCAGCGCTGTCGAGCGCGTCGCCAGCGTTTGCACACCCTGGTCCGGCCGGACACGATTTCTTGCATGGCGTAGCGCATCCTATCTCGGGTCTCGATCACTTGTTGGCCATGGTTGCCGTGGGCTTGCTCGGCGCTCGCTTGGGCGGCCGCGCGATGTGGGCCTTGCCCGTGGTGTTCCTCGTGGCGATGTGTGGCGGTGGCTTGGCCTCGACCGCGGGGCAGTCAGTTCCTGGTGTCGAAGCAGGCATCCTGACCTCGGTTCTGGTGTTGGGCGGTCTAGTTGCCGCCTCGGCCCTGATTCCGGTCCGCTGGGCGGCAATGATCGTGGCCATGTTTGCCTGCCTGCATGGATCGGCGCACACTTCAGAGATGATCGTCGGTGGTTCGTTCACGACTTATGCGCTGGGCTTCCTGCTGGCGACCGCTGGTTTGCATCTGGCGGGTATCGGGGTTGCCACGGCCGCGAGCCGGGTTACCAACGTGCAGGCCGTGCGATGGATGGGAGGCGCCGTGTCCGCGGCCGGTGCCATGCTGATGCTGGGCTGGCTGTAGCAACCAGGGGCCAGAACGGGGCTGCGTGAGCGCGAATTCACGCGCGGCGCGACCGCCATGGTCGCCGATGTGATCTAGGTGAGATATGCGCGCTGTGCTAGTGCAACGCGTTCCGCGCCAAGCCAGGTGCGCCGCGCTTTCGCTGCTCATTGCACTGTGGGTATCGATCGCACCGAACGGTTTACCGGCGCAGCAGCATCCAGCCACCGGCATCCAGGCATCCCCGAGCATCCAGCGCTTGGCTACTCAACATTTGCCCAATGCAGTGCGTGTTCACGCCAGAGTCGTTTCCGGCGGCCTGCCCCAGGGCGAGTTGGCCTTTGCGGAACTAAGGGCGCTGGGCTTTCGGACCATCATTAGTGTTGACGGCGCGCGCCCCGACGTGGCCTTGGCCCGGCGGTTCGGCCTGCGCTATGTGCATCTGCCGCACGGGTACGATGGCATTTCTCCGGAACGCGGCGCCGAATTAGCCAAGGCCGTGCGCGATTTGCCGGGGCCGATTTATCTGCATTGCCACCATGGCAAGCATCGCAGCCCGGCGGCCGCGGCGGTCGCCTGTATTGGCGCGGGCATGGTCTCTTCGGCCGACGCGGCACGGCTGTTGCGGGTAGCCGGTACCGACCCCAAATACCTGGGCTTGTTCGCCGCGGTAGCAGGGGCCACGCCCTGGACCGCTGGGCAACTCGACGCGCTCGACGTGGAATTCCGCGAGGTCGCTCCCATCGCACCGTTGGCCGAAGCCATGGTGGCGATCGAGCACCTGCACGATCGGTTGACGTCGCTCTCGACGCTGGGCTGGAAATCGCCCGACCACGATCCCCAGCACACAGCATCCCACGCGGCCGTGCTTCTGGCCGAACACTTCCGCGAGATCGAACGACTAGAGGATTTTTCCACACGACCCGCTGGTTTTCAATATTCGGTCCGTACCAGCCAGCAGGCAAGTGCGCAGCTAGAAGCGATACTCGTGGCCTGGGATCGTGGCCGTAGCACCGAGGCCGCGTTAACTGGCGCGGGTGACGCCTTGCTGCGAATCACCCAGGACTGTGCCGGCTGTCATCGCCACTTCCGCGATGTACCGCTGACCAAGTAAGCTGCTACTTGCCGGGGCCATCGCCGAGTGCTACTCGTGGCTTGCTTAGCCGTGCCCGGGGCGCGGCCAATCTGGAGCACATGCCATGCCGACGACAGCCGAGGTTGCCGACGCGGCGGACAGTTCTCAGGTCGACCATGAACAGTCCACGGAGTTCGCGGTGGCGCTGGGGCGATTCGACCGCAGCCGGGTCATGTCCGATGTGCGGCGACTGTCGGAAGTGTCCAACGCGCGCAGCGCCGCGCTGATCGCACTGCAATGGGCCACGATTGTGGCCGCCGGCTGGTTAGCCATTTCGCTTGACAACTGGTGGGCGTACCTGCTGGCGGGGCTGGTGATTGGCACGCGGCAACAAGCGCTGGGCATTTTGGTACACGACGCCGCGCACTGGTTGCTGTTCACCAATCGCCGCGCCAACGACTATTTAAGCGACATCTTATTGGCCTTTCCCGTGGGTCTCAGCACGACCCTCTACCGCGACACCCATTTTCGCCACCACCGCTTCACCGCCACCGAACAAGACCCCGACTGGGTGATGCAACAAGCCGACCCCGACTGGCACTGGCCCAAGACACGTGCCGAGGCCTGGGGGCTGCTGTTGCGCTGCCTGCTGGGAATCAATCTGCCGCAGACCGCCCGCGCCGCCGCCACCTGGTCGCCGGCGGCCAAGCTGTTCACTCCCTTGTCGCGAGCCTATCCGCTCGATCACCGGTTGCTGTTTGCCGGGCTATCGATCGTGGTCTACGCGGTGTTCGGAACGGGTCTTTACTATCGCCCGCACATTTTTTTGCCGATCGTGCTATTGTGGATCGTCCCCGCCATGACGCTGTTCAATTTCTTGGGTCGCATTCGCGCCACCGCCGAACATGTGATGACCGAGTGTACCCACGAGTTGAACTCCACCCGCACCGTCGAACCCCGCTGGTGGGAACGATTTGTCATCGCTCCCCTGGGAATCAACTATCACCTGGAACACCACTTGTTCCCCTCGGTGCCGGGTTGGCAATTGGCGGCCCTGCACCGGAGGCTGATGGTCGACGAAGAGTACCTGGCACACGCGCACATTACTCGGGGATACGCACACCCGGGGCATGGTGTGCTGGGTGAACTGCTGACACCACGCCCCCAGGCGCCGCACCCGCCAGGCGACACCTCCACGATTTCGTAGCATCGTCCGATTCCGCCGCCGAGAAAGAATTAATGCGCATTCCGTTTGTCGATCTGCCAACCCAGTTTCGCGATCTGCGCGCCGAAATCGACCAGGCGATTTCGGGCGTGCTCACCCGGGCCGACTTCATTCTGGGCAGCGAGGTAACGCGGTTCGAGCAGGAATTTGCCGCCTTCTGCACCGTGGCACACGGCGTGGGTTTTTCCAGCGGCACCTCGGCGCTACGGTGGGCACTGGCGGCGCTCGATGTCGGCCCCGGGCACCAGGTAATTGTGCCAGCCAACACGTTTGCCGGTTCCGTCGTGGCCATTACGCAGTCGGGCGCGGAACCGGTGCTGGTCGATGTCGACGAGCTATCGCGCAACCTCTGTCCCGACCGGGTGGCCGCCGCGCTCTCGCCGCGGACCAAGGCGATTTTCGCCGTCCACCTACATGGCCAGCCCGCCGACATGCAGGCCTTGCTAGCGTTGGCCCGCCCTCGGGGAATCGCGGTTATCGAAGATGCCTCGCAAGCACACGGCGCGCGCTACCTAGGGCGCCGCGTGGGTGGTTGGGGCGACGTGGCCTGTTTCAGTTGCTATCCCTCGAAAAACCTGGGGGCCGCAGGCGATGCCGGCATCGCCGTGACCGACAATGCGGCGTTGGCCGCGCGGCTGGCGCGACTGCGCGACTATGGCCGCTCCGACCGGGGACAGCTCGCCGAACAGGGAGACAACGCCCGGCTCGACACGCTGCAAGCGGCCGTGCTGCGCGTCAAGCTGCCCCGGCTCGACACCTGGAATGCCGCCCGGCAAAACCATGCCGCGCGGTATTGTGAAAAACTGGCCGGGCTGCCATTGGTGCTGCCGCAAGTGGCCGCCGATCGCGACCACGTCTATCACCTGTTCGTGATTCGCACGCCGCGCCACGAGGCTCTGGCAAGATTCCTCACCGCACAGGGCGTGGCCACGGGGCGACACTACGAAGTGCCGGTCCACCGGCATCCGGCGTTTGCGAACCTGCCCACCGCGCGCGGAAGCTTTCCGGTTACCGAGCGATTGGC
>CAYSXM010000219.1:0-6866 GCA_964434905.1 uncultured Pirellulales bacterium
CGATTGCGGTTTGACGCGGCAGACGCGACACGTTCGGCTCCGCAGCAGAAGGCTCATGAATAATTTGGGCTGAGGTTAACGAGGCGGGGCTGGGTCGACGCGTAACGGATAGACGCGCGACCGCATGGCACCGGCACGACTGCTTCATTCTAACGTACCGGCAGGGCTTCCCGCACCTGGCACCCGTTCCGCTTGCTTCGGCTAGCCCCGATGGCACCGGGCAGCAAGGCCCGACCGCTGGCCGCCTGGCGATTCATTCGACGCGCCTGCGACGTCGCAGGGATGCAATGACAGGCTAGCGACGTAAGTCGTTATGTTGCGAGCCGTGCGGAGTGGAACTCCGCACTTGGCGAGGTTGAGGCATCCCACGACGGCATTTTTCAACGGTCCGCTAGGGTCCGACCGTGGAGCTTGGTATGTTACTCGCTAGGGCACGTGTCGCCGGGGCACGGTAGCGCCGGTGCCGCACGCAACAACCCAGCCGAGCTAGTCCAAGGAACTCCCGCCGTGCAAGTTGCCCGATACCAACGCGTGTGCTGGGAATCTTTTGGCTATACGCTGCCTGGCGAGGTGCTGTCGTCCGATCAATTGGAAACACAACTCGAACCGCTTTACGAACGGCTGAGGCTTCCCGCGGGCCGGCTCGAATTGATGACCGGCATCCGCGAGCGCCGATTTTGGAGCCCCGGCACACTTCCCAGCGAACCCAGCATAGCCAGTGCCGAACGTGCCCTGACAGCCGCCGGAGTCGATCGCCAAGAGATCGGGGTTCTGGTTCATGCCTCGGTCTGCCGAGACTATCTCGAACCGGCCACGGCCAGCGTAGTACATCGCGGATTGGGCTTACCCGAGGCGTGCCTGATTTACGATCTGTCGAACGCGTGCCTGGGGTTCCTGGACGGTGTGTTGCAGGTGGCCAACATGATCGAATTGGGCCAAGTGCGCGCCGGGTTGGTGGTGGCCAGCGAGGGAGGTCGAGAGCTGGTTGAGAACACCGTCGAACGATTGAACGCGGACCACGGTCTGTCGCGTGACGATGTCAAACTTGCCGTCGCGTCGCTGACCATCGGTTCGGCCAGCGTGGCGGCGGTGTTGGTCGACGCCCGGCAAAGCGCTACTGGAAACCAATTGCTGCACGCGGTGGCCGGTGCCGCGACCGAACACGTGGCGTTATGCCAAAGCGGCCGTGACGATGCCGCGGGGCACGACATGCGCCCCCTGATGCGTACCGATTCCGAACGCTTGCTGTTGGCCGGGGTCGAGGCGGCCACGCGAACCTTCGACCGGTTTCTGGAAGCCGGGCGCTGGGACCGCTCGGACATCGATCGGACGTTCTGCCATCAGGTCGGCGTGGCACACCGCAAATTGATGATGGCGGCCTTGGACCTCGATGCCGAGCGCGACTTCACTACCGTCGAGTGGTTGGGGAATACAGGTTCGGCCGCGCTACCGATTACCATGGCGCTGGCCGGCGAGCAGGGGCAGATCGACAGCGACGCACGCCTGGCCCTGATGGGCATTGGCTCGGGCATCAATGTGTTGATGCTCGGCGCACGATGGCAAGAAAGCCGAGTACTGGGTGGGGTGGAAGAACTGGGCACCGGTTTCTGTGCACACGGGCTACCGTCGGCACAGAAAAACTCGACCGTACAGGCGAACGCGGCCGCACCGCGACTTTCGGCCGCGTTGTAGCGGATTCACCAGTCGCCCTGGGGGCGGCAATCGCCGGGCGGCCCTGCACTAGCCCTTTTTGCGACGGCGGAACGGTTGGGCCTTGCGGGGCTTCTTGCCCATCGCCACCTTGGGCTGCTGCATGGCACACCCTTTACACCGTTTGAGCGCCGGGTTGAGCAACTTGCCGCACTTGGCGCAGCGGCGATTGCGGCGAAGCTTGAGATATGCCTTGGGGTGCGGACGTGCCGACATGACCGGGCCTTTGGATTCACAATCGGTGGCAGAAGCCCACGCCACCTGTGGTTCACCTCGCGAGACGCGCGGAGGAGCAGGAGACGAGGCGTCTAATTCCGGAAAGCCTTTGAGCATAGGGCTTTCTCGCCGTTTGACAAGCCCTGTTCAATGGCTTTCTGGGAGCCGTGCCGGCGCTCGGCCGGACGCTGTCGGCTGGCAGACCGAACTGCCTGCCAGCCAACCGGTGCTCCAGGCAGCCTGGAAATTGTAGCCGCCGATGGGGCCATCGAGATCCAGCACTTCCCCAGCCAGGAATAGGCCGGGGGCCAACTTGCTTTGCATGTCGCGCGAATCCACCTCGTTCAAGGCCACCCCGCCGGCCGTGACTTCCGCTTTGCGAAACCCCAGCGTGCCAGAGATCGGAATCGGCCACGCTTTCAGCAGCGAGGAAAACCGCTGTCGCTCGGCACGCGACAAATCGGCAAAGCGCCGGCCGGGGGGCACCTGGGCCTGTGCGAGCAGCAGCTCGACCACCCGCCGCGGCAGATGCTCGCTCCAGGCGACTGCCAGCGTGCGGCGACCATCGGCCCGAGCGCTCTCGATCCAATAGTCGCTCAATCGTTGATCGTTCCAAGTGGGCAGCAGGTCGATTTCCGCGACTAGTTCTTGAGGTCGCGGATGGCGACTTACCTCGCGACTGACATCCAGCGCCACCGGGCCGGTCAGGCCAAAATGGGCAAACAACAGACTGCCGCGGCGCGTCGCCAGGGGGCCGTCGGGACCACGCAGCGTAAGGTTTACATCGGGCAAAGTGACACCGCGCAATTCGCCGCACCAGGACACCGAAGTGGTCAGTGGCGCCAGCGCGGGGCGCGGTGGGACGATGGTGTGTCCCCAGGCAGAGGCCAGGCGATAGCCGTCGCCGGTCGTGCCCGACGCGGGATACGAAGAGCCGCCGGTGGTCAGGATCACCGCCGCGCAGCCGACGCGGCGCGACGTGGTGACGACTTGCCAATGGCCGGCTTCGCTGACGAGTTGCTCGGCCGGTTCACCGAGCGCTAGTTGGGCCCCGCTACGATGGAGGCGGGCCAAGAGTGCGGCCAACACATCGCGCGCGCGGTCACTGGCGGGAAATACCTTGCCAGTCGATTCGACTTTGGTGGGCACGCCCGCCTGGTGGAACATGGCGATCGAATCGGCCACGCTCAGGGCCGCCAGTGCCGAGTGCAAGAACTTGCCAGGCGGTCCGAACGCGCGAACAATGCCGCGATTGTCGGTGGCCTGCGTCAGGTTGCAGCGTGTCCCCCCAGACATCAGGATCTTGACACCTGGCTGAGCGTTTTTTTCCAGCACCAGCACGCGCAGTCCACGTTCTGCCGCCCGGAAGCCGGCCACGAGTCCGGCGGCGCCTGCCCCGACGACGACCACGTCGAACGGCCTTTCACTTTGCAGCGCGGTCAACGAGAAGAGATCGTTCAAGCCAGCCTCGCCGGTAGTACGGGGGTTAAGTCCAGGTTACAGCTTCCTGCGTGCGAAAATGATGGGCCAGAAAATGATGGGCAGAGCGCTCTAGCACCGCGAAAACCGCACGATGGTCCAACACATGGGCGAGCAGGACGGTGTTATGAGCGCTGGGAATTTGGCCCTCGCGACGCGAGCCACGCCGCGCGGCACCAGCCAGCGTGACACCCACAACGCGTGGCACCTGGTCGGCGCCTGGGGATTTCAACACGTACTACGGATGGCGGGGGGGGAGCGAACCTGGCCGCAAGCGACTCAGCCGCAAGCGTTGTGAGAAGGCCACCTCGCCCAACACGTCGCGGGCTTCAAGCACGACCAGAGGATCGGCTGGTTGCCAATCGACACGGATCCAGCCGAAATTGTCGCCGCGATTCATGACCGCCGAACGGTATCGATTTCGGTCGAGCGCATGGGGCCAATACCAACGTTTGTAGCCTTTGTTGAACCCGCTGGCGCAAAAATCGAACAGGGGATAGCCCAGGTCTGCGTTGACGACCGAAAGCTCCGCCAAATGTCGGTCGCCGCTGAGCACGATCACCCCCCGTGCTTGGGTGGACCGCACCAAGGAAAACAACCGCTCGCGCTCGCGAGGAAATAACCCCCAATGTTCGCCGGGCGAATCGATATTGACGACTGCAATCGACGAGCACAGCAGTCGCAACTCGGCCGGCTGCTGCAATTGTTCCTCCAGCCAGGTCCATTGCGCCGCGCCGAGCATGGTCGCGTGAGGGTCTAAGTTGGGTTGGTACTTGTAGCCCTTCTCGATCTCCTGACGGGGCAGCCAGGGGTCGCGGAAATAGCGCGTGTCGAGCAGAATGATTTGGGTGCGTTGCCCCGGCGGGCCAAACGTCTGGGCATCGTACAGACCCTCGCGCTCTCGGCGTGGCGAGTTGGCCGCCTCGTGGAAGAAATCGAGAAAGATCTGCCGCGACGCTTCCTTTGGTGGGTAATCGCCCCCCACGTCGTTGTCGCCCAGATCGTGGTCGTCCCAAATGGCCCACAGTGGCGACGCGGCCAGTAGCCGGCGGTACGTAGCCAACCGCCCCAACCGCTCGTAGGTCGCGCGCAACACTTGCATGTCGTGCGTGTGTGCATAAACATTGTCGCCCAGCAGCAGCACCAGGTCGGGCCGGGCCTTGGCCACGGTGTCGAACACCGGTAGCGGCAAGTCGGGGTCGGAACACGAACCAAAGGCAATCGTGCCCAGCGGGCGATTGGTGGGAGGGAGCGTCTGCGCGGCGGCGCTATCGAGTTCCAGGCACCAGGCCAGGGCGATGACCAGCGCTGCGCAGCGCAGCGATGCCAGGCGCCGCGGGGCGCGAGCGGAATTGGGTGGTGCGCCAAGGTTGAACATGGTTTACGGCTTCGGTGGAGGAATCAGCCCCGGTCGCAGTGTGCTGAGCGGCATTTTGTGCTGCAAGGTGATTTCGCCATCTTCGTCACGCACCACCAGTCGCACCAGCGGATCGGCCTGCTTCCAGTCGACCAGGACTTCACCAAAATTATCGCCCCAATTCATGGTGGCCACGCGATGGCGATTCGGTTCATAGCCACGCCATTTTTTGTGGCCGTTGGTCAATCCGCTCGAGGTCAGGTCGTAGAGCGGATAGCCGACATCGCCGTTCATCATCGAGAGTTCTGCCAGGTGCCTGTCTCCACTCAAAAAAATCACTCCGGCCGCTTGCGATAGGCGAATCAACTCAAAGAGCTTGCGCCGCTGGGCGGGGAAATTGGCCCACTTTTCGCTCGAGTGGTCTTCGGCGATGACTTGGATGCTGGAAACCAAGATTCGCAATTCCGCTGGTTGGCGCAATTGTTCGGCCAGCCAGGCCCATTGTCCATCGCCCAACATGGTCGCGTCGGCATCTTCGTTCGGTTGATAGCCCTTGCCCACGTCGCGCGGGCCACCGGATTTCAGAGGACTGCGAAAATAGCGCGTATCGAGCAGCACAATCTGCGTGCGCTGGCCAGGCGGTCCCCAAATCTTCGCGTCGTACAAGCCTTCTCGGGCACGCCGGGGCGAGTCGGCCGGCTCGTGAAAGAAGTCGCAGAACACGCGCTGCGACTCGGCCTTCCGTGGATATTCGCGCCCTCCGTCGTTCACTCCGAAATCGTGGTCATCCCAAATGGCCCATAGCGGGCAACTGGCCAGCAAACGTTGATAGCCCGGCACGGCAGCCAGCAGATCATACTTTTTTTGCAACTGCGCCATGTCGGTAGTATCGCCGTAAATGTTGTCGCCAATAAACAGGAACAACTGCGGCTGTCGCTTCACGATCTGATCCCAAATGGGCTGCGGCTTGTTCTGATGCGCGCAGGAGCCAAACACGATGCGTTCCAGGGCCTGGTCGGCCGGCTGGGCGCGTGCAGGCCGGTCGTGGGTCAGGAGAAGTACCACGAACACGACCACTGGGACCAACGCGGCCAGGCGATGCGGTAGATACATTGGAAGTTGATTTCTCGTGCCAAAAGGAAGCGAGTGACATGAGCCGGATGCGGGCAACTCGGGGATGCACCTGGGTGGTTTGACCGTGTGTGACAACGAAACAAGCAACGGAACCGTTCGTCTGGCGTGCCCCTGGCCTTGTCGGTGCGATGGCCCCGGAAAACTCGTGCGCTGGCCACCCCCACCGGCACACGCAGCGCGTATCAACACAGGCTACATCTTACTCGCGGTTCTTGCGCCGTTCTTTAGTTCACGGCGGCCGATCGTACCACGGCATGCACAAAATTCGAGGTCGGATGCAGCACCAAGGGCGGGCTTCCGTTCTGTTCGAGCGTATGCGTGGCGATCGCCAACCCGGCACCAAATTTTTGGACATAGCCCAAGTTTTTCATCGCCTCAGCCAGCAACGGGTTGCGATAGTCGGCCACCCCCGGCTGTCCGAAATTGTCGATGGTAACCTGGCCATAGGGCCCGCCCGGGCTGACGATCTCGACGCGATCGCTAAACCAATTCACGCGTACCGGGGCATTCGTGCCATCATAATTTCGATGCAAGACGGCGTTGCGAAACAATTGTTGCAGTGCCTCGATGGGGTAGTCCGGCCGTTGTACCTCGCGCTCGAGGGCCATGAATCGCGAACGAATTCTGATGTTGGCGCGTAACACGTCCTCGGTAAATCGAATGACATCTGGCAAGGCGCCGTCGATTTCTTGTTGATGAACGACCACGTCGCTAATGTGGTCGGTGGCAAATCGTACGAATTGCACGTACGCTCCGGGTAGCCAATCGCGCGGCGTCTTGCCGATGACGAGCATGCCTCCGTAGGTAGGCCTGTTCTGCCGGTCAAGAAACCGTAATGAGCGGAGTTGGTCGCCAATCGCTCGTTGGTTCGACTGAATCACTTCGAGTGCCACCGCGGAAGGCAAATAGATACGAGTAAACGCGGTCAAATCCAAATCATCGATGGTCGCCATTCTGACCGATTGATGGT